>NZ_JBSGDB010000451.1:0-7084 GCF_053602155.1 Streptomyces sp. NPDC004561 | reverse complement strand
GCATCAGCTAGGGGACTAAACCTTGATCCCGGTCACGGGGTGAAGAGGGAAACCAAACAGTGACTGGGCCCGTCGGCGACTTGTTGGTCAGCCGCGGGTGAACGTGTACACGGTCGTGACCGCCGCGCACACCGACGGCTGGATCATCTCCACCCGTAGCACCTTGGTGGCTTCGTCGTCGACTGCCTCCGTCTCGGAGGTGCCCGTGTAGACGCTGCCCTGCAGGATCGGCCCGAGTCTGCTGGCGCGCGCCTCGCTTCTGGCCATGGACTGTCCGCTGTCCGGCCTTGCCTAGCCAATCGTCAGCCCGTCGACCTGTTCGGCGAACGTCGCCTGCAAGCAGCCCTGTTGAGAGCAGCGGAACCGCCGGACCTGTAACTCGATCAGCGCCGGACGGCCGCCGACCGCGCTGTCGGCAAGCCGGCGTACGTACCGGCTGTGCACCCGGGCCGACGCTGTTCCACACGCCGGACAGGCAGCCTGTTCCGCAGCCGTCCGGGCGCGCACGACCACCAACTCACCGTCGGATATGACATTTTCGATCACCACACCTTCGACCTGGTGGAACCACAGGTTCTGGGGGAGTACATCAGCCACAGCCGTTCATGATCGCGGTTGTGGTGACCCTCCGTGGCTCCGGCACTGAAAGTGATCCAGAACCACTTTTTTCAGCCGTCGCCGACATTTCACGCCCATTGGCTTCCACCTCGACCGGAAGCACGAAAGCCTCTGACCAGCACTCAGCAGGAAGAACGCGCCCTCAACGCTTGATCAGGATGTTCCCTGAGAAGGAGCCGCATCCATCCCTGAGCGAGCGCCTTCCGATCCGGACGGGTTCGATCGAGACCGGGAATCAACGCGGCGCCGCTGGTCAAAGAGCACGCCGAGGACGATCAGGAAACCCGAAGCGGCGATCAGCAGGGATACGCCCCAGGTCGAGTGGGTCGGCGACATGGTGACCATGGCCAGCGCGGCCAGGGGAGCGAAGCCGCCGGCCAGCGCGCCGCTGATCTCACGGCCTGACCCGACTCCCGATGACCGAACCTCCGTCGGGAATTGCCGTGCCATGAACGGGGTGCTCGCCACGAAGATGACCGGGTCGCTTTGTTTCTGAGTTGTAGGGCCGGAGCCTGAAACAAGGCCGTCGGCATCGAATCAGAGCAGGAGAAGTCAGGGCCCGTAACACTGCGTGATGGCCTGATCCAGAGCAGCGGTGACTGAACGTGTAGCGATCTGGTCCTGCGCCAGCGGGACGATCGCTCGGGATGCACAACGAAACCTGATCGCTGCGGCACACAGCCGACAGGCAAAGCACCAGGCCGCAGCCACGTCGTCCAGTACGGCATTGTCCACCAGACGTCATGGGTGGCCGCCGTGGGCACCTGCGTGATCATCGGATCCCGTGTTTCTGCTCGTTCCCGGGTCGAGGACCTCGCTGATCGGGGAAACGATGATCGGAGCCCGATCGAGCGCCCGGGCTGTCGGCTTACGCGTCCAGATCCGACACCACGTGTGCCTCACCCCGGTACGCCCGTCGGCCGAGTGTGGGAGCAGAATCCCTCGCCCGGCGGTCAGGTGCTACGTCACGCCATCCTGCGGGGCACCCTGGCTCCGCGCACACCTCATCGGGGGTAGAGCTTCCCTTGCGCCATCATGACCGTATCGTCAGCCGTCAACTCGCCCCTCGGACACAACGATTGACGATACGGTGACGAGGGCCTCGACCTGACGGTCGCGGTCCTCGTTGCGTGTTCGTAGCTGATGGTGATGCCCAGGGCGTCGTAGGGCGGGCCCTTCTTTTCTGCGGCGGCAGTCTGGATGCGCTGTGCAATATCTCCGAGACTCTCAGTGATCTGCCGGATCTGTCGCGCGTCCAGCGGGGATTGCTTCTTCCGAGTGACGGCGGGGTGCGCGTCGAGCTTCTTCTGCGCTGTGTCCTTATCCCGCTGGGCCTCGTTGATCCACTGGGTGACGACGGTGGGGTCGGCTCCGGCGTCGAGGGCTGCTTGGTAGCGGGCGAGCCGCCGCTCGTACTCCTTGATCGCCTGGCGTGCTGTGGGCGTGCGCGTGGACGGCACCCAGGAGCTGATCGCTATGAGTGACGGCTACCGTGAATCAGCCGACTCCTGGGCCGACCTGCTGCGCGACTGTGCTCGGCGTGGGATGCGTGCGCCCGTCCTCGCAGTCGGTGATGGGGCCCTCGGCTTGTGGAAGGCCCTGGCCGAGGTGTTCCCCTAGGCCCGGCATCAGAGGTGCTGGGTTCACAGAAGCCGTAAAGAATCAAGGTGCTGCTTTACAGGTGTGGGCTCGTTGTCAGGGTATGGCGGTTCCGGAGGAGATCTGTTCCCAAGTCCATTGCAGGTTCTCGGTGTTGTTGCCGCACCTGAACGAGCGGCAGCGGCGGTTGGCCTTGGCCACCGAGGCCCGGCTGATCGGGCATGGCGGCGTACGGGCGGTGGCGCGGATCGCGCAGGTCAGCGAGACCACCGTGCGCCGTGGGGTGGCGGAGCTGGAAGCCGGGGCCGGGCCGCTGCCGGATGGCCGGGTGCTTGCACCAGGCGGGGGCCGCAGGCGGGCCGAAGCCAATGATCCTGCCTTGCTCAAGGCGTTGTTGGGCCTGGTCGAGCCGGATGAGCGGGGTGATCCGCAGTCGCCGTTGCGGTGGACGACGAAGTCGCTGCGGAACCTGGCCGAGGAACTGACGCGGCAAGGGCACCCGGTGTCCGCGCCGACCGTGGGCCGGCTGCTCAAGCAAGAGAGCTTCAGTCTGCAGGCGAATGCGAAGACCCTTGAGGGTGCCCAGCATCCCGACCGGGATACCCAGTTCCGCTACATCAACGAGCAGGTCAAACAGCACCAGAGCGACGGTGAGCCGGTGATCAGCGTGGACACCAAAAAACGGGAGCAGATCGGACGACTGCCGATGGCCGGCCGCCAGTGGCGCCCCAGGGGCGAGCCCATCGAGGTGGAGGACCACCACTTCTTCTTCAGCGGCCCGGACGTTCAGCAGGCGATCCCGTACGGGATCTACGACATCGCCCGCAACACAGGCTGGGTCAACGTCGGTGTCGACCACGACACATCGGTCTTCGCGGTCGAGTCCATCCGTTGCTGGTGGCGCTGTCGCGGCAGCCTGGACTACCCGAAGGCATCACGGCTGCTGATCACCTCGGACGCAGGCGGCTCCAACGGCTACCGCTACCGGGTCTGGAAGAGTGAACTGGCCGCCCTGGCCGCCGAAACCGGGTTGACGATCACGGTGTGTCACTTTCCTCCTGGCACCAGTAAATGGAACAAAATCGAGCACCGGCTGTTCTCCCACATCACCCACAACTGGCGCGGCAGGCCGCTGACCAGCCACGAAGTTGTCATCGAGACGATCGTCGCCACTCGCACCCGGGCCGGTCTGCGCGTCGAGGCCCACCTGGATCCCGGCGACTACCCCACCGGCATCGCGATCAGCAAGGACCGCTTCGCCGCGCTGCCGCTGGTCCGGCACGAGATCCATGGCCAGTGGAACTACACCTTGCTGCCCGAGCCCTCCGAGCCGCAGATCTTGCCCGCCAGCGAGACGTGCGGTGTCGCCGACCGGCGCCGCGAGCTACTGGCCCGCTTGGCGGACCCCCGCCTGACCGGGCTCAATAGCACGGAACTTGTAGACCTGTGCACCGAGTTGGCCCCGCTGCAGGCCGCCCGGGCCCAGGAACGCTACAGCGAACAGCGCGGCGGACGTGCCCGGCGGGCCACCGGCAAGCTTCGCGGCAGCAAGCCGCTGTTCGACGACGCGGCCCGGGTGATGCTCACCCTCCTATACCAGCGGCAGGTGTGCTCGATGAAGCTGCTGGGCGACATGCTGGAGGTGACCCCAAACTGCATCGGCGACCTCGTTGCCGAGACCCGCCGGGTCCTGGAGGACCACGGCCACCAGCCCGGTTACGCCTCCAGCCGGTTCACCACGGCCGAGGCTCTGATGGCCTACCTCGACACCGACCAGACCCCGCCACGCACCCGGATCATGGAAATCCTGTCCCATCCACGGCTTACCGGCATGTCCCGCGCGGAGCTCGACGAGCTCACTCGCCGCCTCGCACCACGCCAGGCTGCCCAGGTCGAACGTGCCTCCTACCAGCGCCGGGGCGCCGATCGCCAGCCGGGCAGCCGCGGCGGCGTCTTCCCCCAGAAGCTCGGCGACAGAGAGCGTGTCGTGGTCGCCATCCTCTACCTGCGGAAACTGTGCACCCTGGATGTCCTTGCCGACGCGCTGGGGGACGTGAGCAGGTCCTCGATCGGGAACTTCGTCCGAGAGATCCGGCCCCTGCTTACGGAAGGCGGGCTCCTCCCGCCCCCGGCTGCCACCCGCTACCGCACCGCCCCTGATCTCCTTGCCGATGCCGGCGAAGAAGCCGACACACCGACAAGTTGATTCTTTACGGCTTCACAAGATCGCCAACGTCGCAAACGCTCTACCGAAGTCCGCCCAGCCCAGCGCGAAGAAGGCCCTGCGGGAGATCTACAACGCCGAAGACCGCGAGCATGCGCTGAAGGCCGTCGCCGCGTTCGCCAAGACCTACGGGGCGAAGTTCCCCAAGGCCGTCAAGAAGATCACCGAAGACACGGACGAGCTCCTCGCGTTCTACGACTTTCCCGCCGAGCACTGGATCCACCTACGCACCACGAATCCCATCGAGTCCACCTTCGCCACGGTCCGGCTCCGCACGAAGGTCACCCGAGGCGCCGGCAGTGCGGCCGCCGCACTCGCCATGGTTTCAAGCTCGTCGAGTCCGCCCAACAGCGGTGGCGGGCCGTGAACGCACCCCACCTCGTCGCCCTCGTGCGCGCCGGGATGGTGTCCCTCGTCGTGGTGTACGGGATCAGCGGTCGGGAGTGCGCGGGCGTCTGCCCGGGGCGCACTTCCACGGGTGAGTACCGCTCCCTGAACAGGAGGCGGGCCATCGCGTAACTCTCCTTGGTGAACGCCCAGTTCAACCACGAGGAGTGCACGATGGCCCTGTCCCAGTCTGAACTGATACGGCTCCTTGAGTCACTACGCTCGACCGACGGAATCGAGCTCATCCGCGCCATCGCCGAGCGGATGGCGCAGGAGCTGATCGAGGCCGAGGCAAGTGCCCATATCGGCGCGGAGTGGAACGAGCACACGCCGACGCGAACCAACGTCCGTAACGGGCACCGCGAGAAGGTGCTCACCACGCTGGCCGGCGACCTGGACCTGGAGATCCCCAAGGTCCGCACCGGCAGCTTCTTCCCCAGCCTTCTGGAGCGACGGCGCCGCATCGACCAGGCCCTCTACGCCGTGATCATGGAGGCATACGTGCACGGCGTCTCCACCCGCAGCGTCGATGACCTGGTCAAAGCCCTCGGCGGCGACAGCGGCATCTCCAAGTCGGAGGTCTCCCGGATCTGCGCGGCCCTCGACGAGCCATTGACCGCGTTCCGCACCCGCCCGCTCGACCACGTCCGCTTCCCCTACGTCTACCTGGACGCGACCTACTGCAAAGCACGGGTGAACCATCAGATCGTTTCCCGGGCCGTGGTGGTCGCCACCGGTATCACCGAGGACGGCAACCGCGAGGTCCTGGGCCTGATGGTCGGCGACAGCGAGAGCGAGGCGTTCTGGAAGGAGTTCCTGCGCTCGCTGCGCGAACGCGGCCTGTCCGGCGTCCGTCTGGTCGTCACCGACCAGCACGCCGGTCTGGTCGCCGCGGTCCGCAAGGTGATGCTCGGCGCCGCCTGGCAACGATGCAGGGTTCATTTCCTACGAAATGTCTTCAGTGTGATCGACCGGGATTCCGGTGAAATGGTCGCCGCGACGATCCGCACCATCTTCACCCAGCCCACCGCCGGCCTCGTGCGCACCCAGCTGGACACCGTCGCGGACATGCTCGGCGCTCAGTTCCCCAAGGTCAAAGCGATGCTGCTGGAGGCGAAGGAGGACCTGACCGCGTTCGCGGACTTCCCGCCCAGGCACTGGAAGAAGATCCAGTCGACGAACCCGCTGGAGCGGGTGAACCGGGAGATCAAGCGCAGGATCGACGTCGTCCAGGTCTTTCCCAACGACGACGCGTTGGTCCGGCTGGTCACCGCCGTGCTCTTCGAGATGCACGACGAATGGATCGCCTTCCCCCGCCGCTACCTCCCCGAAGGCAGCATGGGCGAGATCTACCGCGAGCTCCCCGAAAGCGCCCCGGCGCTACCCAACGCTCCGATCACGCCCACCAGTTGATCCCCTACACCACAGCAAGGGACACCACCCGCGCCGGGGCCCGATTCGAACGCGGAGTCCTGGTCGAGGGCACCGAAACTCTGGCTGCCTGAGGAAGGCGACCCCGATGACCCCGGACGCGCGGCCTGCGGCGGGCTTGGTCGCCGCAGGGATGTCGGTGGCATGAGGTTGACTGTCGGCCGTGGGAAGCAATGCGTTCGTCGACAGCGTCTGGCGCCTCATCAACGAGAAGCCCCCTAATCTGGATGAACCCGTCATCCTGGAGGCCCCGCCGGGCACGGACCTGCATGAACTCGTCGCGGAAATCGGCCGGTGGGCGGGGCAGCACCGGAATTTGGCAGCGGGCGGGTTCGTCGATCCGTCGCTCGGCGAACGCACCGGCCTGCCGCTGGCCGAGCCCTTCGGGGCTGGGGAATTGCTGGAGATGCGGGGCTGGGGCTACCGGAATCGCTGGGTCGGGTGCGGCCTGGTCGCGTCCCCGGACGGCCCACGGGCTGTCGCCGTGATCGCTCACCGCGAGGACCCGGCGGCTTCCGGTTTCCCGCAGGGCGCGTCCTGGGCCGAGAAGCTGCGCATCGTCACCGGCTGGGAACCGATACCCAAGCCGCGCGTGGACTGGCCCGCTATCGAGGCCGACCTCGGCACACGGCTGCCCAGCGACTACAAGGAGGTCGTCGACCTGTTCGGCGCGGGCAGCTTCGACGAGTATTTCGAGCTTGCCGTGCCCGGCGGCCCCGGCTCTGGCCGCAACCCGTGGAAAAGGTACGGCCCCGACCTGGCATCCGGTGGACTCGTGCCTTGGGGCTGGTCAGAATACGAGCTCGGACTCATGTGGTCGACGGG
>NZ_JBSGDB010000450.1:0-7087 GCF_053602155.1 Streptomyces sp. NPDC004561 | reverse complement strand
ACGTGGCGGTTCACCACGGCCAATCGCCTGGCGTATGTGCAGGTGACGCTGCCGAAGAAGCGGTCCGGGCCGGACGACAGCGCGCAGGTCCTGACTCGACGACGTACGACCTGCTGCGGCCGCGCCCGGCGGGACACGGCCCGAGTCCATCGTCGGGCAGGGCCTCGGGCCCCGCACCTCCGTCCGTCCGTGCACGCGGCGGACGCCCACGGGGGCCGGGCGGCCCTCCCGACCGGACCGGGGCCGGACTCCGGGTGGCCGATGGCATGCGCGTACGCGTCGCAGACGGCCCCCACGCTGTCCCCCGTTCGGCGGAGCGCGCGCCACGGGTGCGCCCGCTCCGGCGAGTCGCGGCCGCGTCCTCAGCCGGCGTTGGGCCGGGCGAGTCCGAGGTCGTAGGCGAAGATCACCGCCTGGACGCGGTCGCGGGCGCCGATCTTGGCCAGGACGCGGCCGACGTGGGTCTTGACCGTGGACTCGGACAGCACGAAGCGGGCGGCGATCTCGCCGTTGGTCCAGCCCCTGCCGATGGCGACGAGGATCTCCCGCTCGCGCTCGGTCAGGGCCTTGAGCCGGGGGTCGTCGGCGCCGCCGGAGGCGGGCCCGTAGCGGGCGTACTCGTCCAGGAGGCGGCGGGTGAGGGCGGGCGCGATGACCGCGTCCCCGCCGGCGACGGCGCGGATGCCGGCCAGGAGTTCCTCGGGGCGGGCGTCCTTCAGCAGGAAGCCGCTGGCTCCGGCGCGCAGGGCCGCGTGGACGTACTCGTCGAGGTCGAAGGTGGTGAGCACGAGGACGCGGGAGCGGTCGCCGGCGGCGACGATGCGGCGGGTGGCCTCGATGCCGTCCATCCCGGGCATGCGGATGTCCATCAGGACGACGTCGGGGCGCAGTTCGGCGGTCCTGCGCACGGCCTCGGCGCCGTGCGCGGCCTCGCCGACGACCTCCGTCTCGGGCACGGAGTCGAGCAGCATCCGGAAGCCGTACCGCTGGAGCGGCTGGTCGTCGACGACGAGCACCGTGGTCACCGGGCACCGTCCTCGGGGGTGAGGTCGAGGGTGGCGGCCACCGTCCAGCCGCCGCCCGGGGCGGGGCCCGCGCTGACGTTCCCGCCGTAGAGCGCGGCTCTCTCCCGCATGCCCACCAGGCCGTGTCCTTCCTCGTTCGGCGGCCCCGTCGGGGCCGCGGGGCCGGTGTCGCGGACCTGGATGCCGATCCGGGTGTCCTCGACGTCGATGGCCAGGTTCACCCGGGTGCCGGCGCCCGCGTGCTTCAGCGTGTTCGTCATGGCCTCCTGCACGATCCGGTAGACCGTCAGCTGTACCCCGCCGTCGAGGCCCTCGACGTCCCCGGCGGTGCGGTAGACGACGTCGAGACCGGCGGCGCGCACGCCCTCGCACAGCGCGTCGATGTCCGCGAGGCCGGGCTGCGGGCTGAGTTCGGCCTCCTCGCGCGTGCCGTCGGCCTCGCGCAGCACGCCGAGTACGCGCCGGAGTTCGCCGAGCGCCTGGCGGCCGGTGTCGCCGATGAGCTGGAGCGCCTCCTTGCCGCGTTCCGGGGCGGCGCCGGTGGCGTAGGCGCCGGCGTCGGCGAGGGTGATGATGACGGACAGGTTGTGGCCGACGATGTCGTGCATCTCCCGGGCGACCCGGGCCCGTTCCGTCGCGGCGGCCAG
Source organism: Streptomyces sp. NPDC004561 (assembly GCF_053602155.1). Lineage (NCBI taxonomy): Bacteria > Bacillati > Actinomycetota > Actinomycetes > Kitasatosporales > Streptomycetaceae > Streptomyces > Streptomyces sp. NPDC004561. The sequence goes on along the minus strand of NZ_JBSGDB010000450.1, from coordinate 5,415 downwards.
CCGGCTGCGCTGGTCGCGTTCGACCTCCAGCCGCGCCGCCCGGTCCCGCAGCCCGGCCAGCTGGGCGCGGCGGATCCGGATCATCAGGCCGAGCGCGAGGGCCGCGGTCGCCGTGCTCAGCAGGAAGAACAGGGCGTCCCAGACGGACACGGCGCCCGACACCCGCACGGCGACCAGGGTCAGTGCGCCCGTCATCACCGCGCAGGCCCACGGCAGCTGCCGCAGCCGGCCGTGCAGGGCCAGGCTGTACAGGGCGATGAAGAGGGCGACGTCGGCGCGCAGTGCGGCGCCGAGGGACCACTGGACGACGAACACGGCCGCGACGCCGGCGAAGGCCACCGCGGGCCGCCGCCGTCGCCACAGCAGCGGGAGCACCAGGCCCGCCTGCAGGGCGAGCGTGCCCGCGAGCGGCAGATGGGTGACCGCGAGCCGGAACCGGCGCGGTCCGTCGCCGTCGCCAGCGCCCCTGTGCAGCAGGTCCGGCAGGCAGAACATCAGGAAGACCACGACCACCACAGCGGTGTCCAGCACCCACGGGTGGGCGCTGTCGGCCTGCCGCAGCCGCTGGCCGGCCCGGCCGAGCCGGGCGACCAGCGGCCCCATTCCGCTGAGGTCTTCGGTGGTCATGGAGTCTCCGCCGCGGGGTGCGGGTGGATCAGACGTCGCTGCGCCGCAGCCGGTACGCCGCTCCGGCCAGCGCGAGCGCGGTCCAGCCGAGGAAGACGAGCAGTCCGGCGCCCGGCGACAGGGTGGTGGAGTCGTGCGTGAGGGCGAACACCGACTCGCCCGCGTGGCTCGGCAGGTACGGGCTGATGTCGTTCTGCCAGGAGCTGGGCAGGAGCGAGATCAGTCCGGGGACGAGCATCAGGCTGGCGACGAGCACCGAGATGCCGCCGGCCACCGAGCGCAGCAGCGCGCCGAGGGCGGTGCCGATCACGCCGACCAGGCCGAGGTAGAGCCCGGCGCCCAGCAGGCTGCGGACGACCCCCGCGTCACCGAGGCTCAGGGCGGCGGGGGTGCCGGAGACGATCTGGCTGCCGATGAGGAAGGCGACGAACGCGCCGACGGTGCCGACGACGAGTGCCACCAGCCCGTAGACCGTCGCCTTGGACCACAGCACGGGCAGCCGGCGCGGCACGGCCGCGAGGGTCGAGCGGATCATCCCGGTGGAGTACTCCCCCGCCATGACCAGCACGCCGAGGACGCCGAGGGCCAGCTGGGCGAAGTTGGTGCCGAAGAGGGACAGGCTCACGGCCGTGGAGTGGGCGAAGTCCCGGTCCATGCGGGGCGAGCCGATGTTGGACTTGTAGTGGCTCGCGGCGATGACGCCGAAGGCGACGAGGAAGAGCAGCCCGAGGCCGAGGGTGATCCAGGTGGAGCGCAGCGACCAGAGCTTGGCCCACTCCGACGAGAGCACGCGCCGTCCGGTCACCCGGTAGGCGGGGCGGGCGGGAGCGCTCGTGGGCGCCTCGGCGGGGGTGGCGGTGGTGAGGGTGCTCATGCGGCGCTCCCGGAGAGGTCGGTGCCGGTCGTGGAGCCGTGGTACTCGACGGCGTCCTTGGTCAGTTCCATGAAGGCCGCCTCCAGCGACACCGCCTTCGAGGTCAGCTCGAACAGGGGGATCCCGTGCTCGGCCGCCTTCAGGCCGATCTCGCGGGCGGTCACCCCGGTCACCTGCAGCTCCTCCGAGCCTATGCGGCCGGTGATCTCCACGCCGGGCCCGGCCAGCACCTCACGCAGCCGTGCGGGGTCCTGCGTGGCGACCTTCACGGTGTCGCCGCCGGCCTCGCGCACCAGGTCCCGTACGGTCGTGTCGGCGAGCAGCCGACCGCGGCCCACGACGATCAGGTGGTCGGCCACCAGGGCGACCTCGCTCATCAGGTGCGAGGAGACGAACACGGTCCGGCCCTCGGCCGCGAGCGAGGTCAGCAGGTTACGGATCCAGAGCACGCCCTCGGGGTCGAGTCCGTTGACGGGCTCGTCCAGCATCACCGTCTGCGGATCGCCGAGCAGGGCCGCCGCGATGCCGAGCCGCTGTCCCATGCCGAGGGAGAAGGCTCCGGCCCGCTTCTTGGCCACGCTGCCGAGACCGGCGAGGTCGATCACCTCGTCGACCCGGCGGCGCGGGATGCCGTGGGTCAGCGCGAGCGCCTTGAGGTGGTTGTAGGCCGAGCGGCCCGGGTGGATGGACTTCGCCTCCAGCAGGGCGCCCACCTCCTGGAGCGGGGCGCGGTGGCGGGCGTAGTGACTGCCGTTCACCGTGACGGAGCCGCTCGTGGGGGCGTCGAGGCCGACGATCATGCGCATGGTGGTGGACTTGCCGGCGCCGTTCGGGCCGAGGAAGCCGGTCACCGAGCCGGGCTTCACAACGAAGTCCAGTCCGTCGACCGCGGTCTTCTCGCCGTACCTCTTGGTCAGTCGTTGTGCTTCGATCATTCGCGTTCTCTCTCTCGGGCTCCGGCGTCCGTCACGCTTGACGCCTCACCCGCAACGCTAGGGTCCGTGGCCGTCCGGACCCGTGGTACCGGGGGCTGAACGGGGCCGGTCGGGTGGTACCGCGGTACTACGCCGGCCCGCGGTGCCGGTGGGTGAGGGCGCCGGTCAGGGGCGGCGGCGGGCGGGTGCCGCGGCCCGGGCGGCGGCGGTCACTGGGGTCACGGCGCTGCGTCGGGGTGCTCCCCGTCGGTCCCCGCCAGGAGCCGCTGGAGCAGCCGCTCGTCCTGGGTGGACAGGTCGGAGACGAACCGGCTGAGCACCGCCTCCCGGTCCGGGCCGCGGTCCAGCAGGGTGCGCATCCGGGCGGCGGTGTCGGACGCCTGGTCCCGGGCGGCCGCGTAGACGTAGCCGCGGCCCTCGCGGTGCCGGACGAGCATGCCCTTGTCGTGGAGGCGCGAGAGGATGGTCAGCACGGTGGTGCAGGCCAGCTCGCCGGGCAGCCGGGCCAGGACGTGCCGGGCCGTCAGCGGACGGTCGGCGGCCCACAGTACGGCCAGCACTCCGTTCTCCAGCTCGCCGCGCGCCCTTCTGCCGGACGCCTCCCCGGCCGTGTCACTCCTCGGGTCGCGCACCGCGCACCGCCCTTCCTGCTCGGCGCACCACCCTACCCGCTTGCTACTACAACTCGTACGAGATGACTTGCTGCTTTTCGTACGAATACGACTTTTTCACCAGACTTCACCCTGGATGCCGGTGGCCGCCTCGGTCAGGCCGACAGTCCGGCGGCGAGGGTCGCCCCGAGTTCCCAGCACGCCTCCGTGTCGGCCTTGCCCGGTTCACCGGTGACCGTGACCGGGTCGGCCGCACGGCGCCACCCCAGGCCGGTGGTGATGGACTCGATCGCGCGGACGGCGCCGGTGACGTCGTTGCCGCCGTGGACGTAGTAGCCGAAGGGGCGGCCGCGGGTCTCGTCGAGGCAGGGGTAGTAGATCTGGTCGAAGAAGTGTTTGAGTGCGCCGGAGACGTAGCCGAGGTTCGCGGGGGTGCCGAGGAGATAGCCGTCGGCTTCCAGGACGTCGGCGGCGGTGGCCGACAGGGCCGCCCGCCGGACGACCCGGACGCCCTCGATCTCGGGCGTCGTGGCACCGGAGACGACGGCTTCGAACAGGGCCTGGCAGTTGGGCGACGGGGTGTGGTGGACGATCAGCAGGGTGGGCACACCCCGAACCCTGCCGTGCGCGGGCCGCGGTGCGCAAACGGGCCCCTGGCCGCCGCCGTTGTGGGCGGCCGCCGGGGGTGCGACGATGCCGGGCGGCGGTGGAAAACAACGGGAGGAGCCCCGTGGTGGCCGAGGACGAGCGCCGGGTACCGGCGGCCGTGGTGTTCGATGCGCTGGGTCTGGACTACGAGAAGGCGTTCGCCTCCTCCGAGGCGCACCGGGCGTCGCTGCGGTGGCTGCTGGGCCGGCTGGAGCCGGGCAGCCGGGTGCTGGACGTGGGCAGCGGGACCGGACGGCCGACCGCGGCGACCCTCGCCGAGGCGGGTCACCGGGTGCTCGGTGTCGACGTCTCCCCCGTCATGGTCCGGCTGGCCGCCCGGCAGGTGCCCGGCGCCGAGTTCCGGCTGGCCGACATTCGCGAACTCCCCCTGGAGGAGGCCGAGTTCGACGCGGCCTGCGCCTACTTCTCGCTGCTCCAGATGACCCGGGCCGAGCAGTCCGCCGTCGTCGGCCGGCTTGCGCGGGCGGTACGGCCCGGCGGGCTCGTGGCACTGGCCACCGTGCCCCTCGACGTGGAGGGCGTCGAGGCGGTCTTCATGGGGCAGCCGGTGCGGGTGACGAGCTTCGCCCCCGAAGGGTTCACCGAGCTGGCGGCCGCGGCGGGCCTGACGGTGCTGGCCGAGGAGCGGGCCGTGTTCGCTCCGGACCACCCCGGCGCCATGTCCGAGCCACACCTCTTCCTGCACTGCCGGCGCGCGCCGGAGTGATCCCGGTCGGGGCTGCCCTGGCAGGCGTCGGCAGGGGGCCGGTCGGAGAACCGGTCGGCGAGCCGGTCGACGGCGGCGCCTTGGTCGGTGAGCAGCGGCGCGAAGTGGTTGAGCAGGGTGCGAAGTGGTTGACCACGGTGCGAAGTGGTTGACCAGGGTGCGGAGTGGTTGAGCAGGGCGCGGCCCGACCGCGGGTCGTGGGCCGGCGCACAGGTCCCGCACCGAGTGCGGGTCAGTGCTGCGCCGGTCCCGGGCGTCGACCGCCTTCGCCCCGCGGCACGGAGTAGTCCTCGAGGCTTCGCACATACGTCAGGCCGGGGCGGCCGGAGAGCCGTGTCTCGCCGGTGACGGTGAACCCCGTACGCGCCAGCACGGCCCGGGACGCCGCGTTGTCGAGGGTGGTGGCGGCCCTCAGCACGGTCAGCCCGTACGATCCCGCGGCGAGTCCGCACATCTCCAGCACCGCCGAGGTGGCCAGCCCCCGGCCCGCGGCGCGCTGTGCGATCCGGTACCCGAGCTCGGCGCCGCCGTCCGCCAGGTCCATGAGGTTGACCCGCCCCAGCACCTCGCCCCCGTCGCCCACCAGCACATGGAAGCGGCAGACCCCGGCCGCCTGTTCGGCCAGCAGGGCACGGTGCCGCTCGTCGAACCGGGCGAAGTACTCCTCGCCCCGATCCGGGATGGACGCCGCGAAGTAGGCGCGGTTCTCCCGCTCGAAGGCGAGGAGCGCGGGGGCATGGTCCGGACGCAGCGGCTGCAGCTCGGGCATGGACGCGACGGTACGCGCCATGCCTACGAGTCCGCCTGCCGATTTCCGTCCGGAGCGCCGCCCGCGGGAGACCTCTGGAGTTCCTCAAGTCGCTTGGCCTGCCGAGTAACTGACGGCCAGAGTGATCCACATGGCGGGAATCACGGGACTGAACAAGAAACACAACTTCGTCCTTGCGGCTGGCCGGTTCGCTCTCCATACCGTTGGCGACCACTACGGCGGTG
>NZ_JBSGDB010000449.1:0-7100 GCF_053602155.1 Streptomyces sp. NPDC004561 | reverse complement strand
CTCTGGGGCGATTCCCCCTTGTTCCCCGCCCTGTCCGGTGCGGCCGCACGGACGGGTCCGGGGCCGCCTCGACCGCGCCCGAGTCGATGCGCGCCACGATGTCGCCCTGGCTGCGCAGCAGGACCTCACCGCCCGTGTACTCGACCTCGCAGCAGCCGGACGCCCCGGTCGCCCAGCCGAGGATCTCGCCGTAGAAGATCGCGGAGTCGAACGCGTCACGGGTGTGCAGCCGGATGAACGTGGGCGCCGCCCTGCGCCAGGCCTCCCAGTTGCCGACCAGCTCGCCCTGCCAGATGCCGAAGGTGGCGCCGTCCCGGTCGGCGAGCAGGGCGGCCCGTCCGGGCGGGAAGGAGAGCGGCCCGACCGCCGCCGTACCGCCGCGCTCCCGGGCCCGGGCCACGGCCACGTCGGCGTCCGGAACAGCGAAGTACGGCGTCCAGGCCACTGCCATCTGCCACATCGAGGCGACGGCGGCGATCCCGGCCACCGGCACCCCGTCGGCCAGCGCGATACGGAAGTGCTCGCCGAGCTTCGCGCCGCGCCAGCGCCAGCCCAGCACGGCCGCGTAGAAGTCCTGGGTGGCCTGGAGGTCACGGCTGGTCAGGCTCACCCAGCACGGGGCGCCGAAGACGGAGTGCGTGGAGACGACGTCCCGCTTGCGCGGTTCGCGGCCGGAGCTCGCTCCACCACTGACGGGGGTGTCTTGGTTCATGGCAGTCGCGTCCTGCTCTCGGGGCCGGGCGGCCACCGGTCTCGCTCCAGTGTCCAACCGGGAGGGGGTAGGGCGCAGGTCGAGTACCCCCGGTGGCAGCGGACCAGGCCAGTGCGCAGGATGGAGGGATGGGAGAGAGCGAGGCGGACCGCATCGCCGCGTTGCAGGCCGAGGTCGACCAGCTGAAGGAGGCGGTCACCTCCCACGCCGTCGTCGACCAGGCGATCGGGATGATGGTGGCGCTCGGCAGGGTGACCCCCGACCAGGGGTGGCAGGTGCTGCGCGAGATCTCCCAGCACACCAACATCAAGCTGCGCAACGTCGCCGAGCTGATCCTGATCTGGGGGCGCCGGGGCGACATCCCGGCGGATGTCCGGGCGGCGCTGGAGGAGACCCTGGACCGGTACGGGCCGACCCAGGTGCCGGGCGCCGACGAGCGGTGACGCGGGGCGGGGCGCTTCAGCGGGCCTCCGCGAGCAGTTCCTCACGCAGCCGGTCGAAGCAGCCGCTGAGCAGCCGCGAGACGTGCATCTGCGAGATGCCGAGCTGCTGGGCGATCCGGCTCTGCGTCATTCCGCGGAAGAACCGCAGATAGAGAATGGTGCGTTCGCGCTCGGGCAGCGCCTCCAGACACGGTTTGACCGCCACCCGGTCCACGACGAGGTCGTATCCCGGGTCCGTCCCGCCCAGGGAGTCCCCGAGCGCGTACCCGTCCGTTCCCGCCACCTCGGCGTCCAGGGACAGCGCGGAGAAGCATTCCAGCGCCTCCATGCCGGTGCGCACCTCGTCCTCGGTCAGCCGGGTGAACGCGGCGATCTCGGTGACGGTGGGCGGCCGGCCCGAGGTGGTCTGGGCCAGCTCCTTGACGGCGCTGCGGACCCGGTTGCGCAGGTCCTGCACCCGGCGGGGGACGTGCAGGGTCCACATGTGGTCCCGGAAGTGACGTTTGATCTCACCGGTGATGGTGGGCACGGCATAGGCCTCGAACGCGCGGCCCCGGGAGGGGTCGTAGTGGTCGACGGCCTTCACGAGGCCCAGCGCGGCCACCTGGTAGAGGTCCTCCAGGGCCTCCCCGCGGCCGCGGAAGCGTACGGCGATCCGCTCGGCCATGGGCAGCCACAGCTGCACCAGCTCGTCCCGGAGCGCCTGGCGCTCGGGGCCGTCGGACAGCCCCACGAGCCGCTCGAAGGATTCGGCGGTGTCGGGTGCGTCGTCGTGGGGATGGGGTTTCGTGCTGCCAGTGACACGCATTGCGCGCACCTCTTTCGGCAGGTGCTGATTGGACAGACACCGTGGGAGGTGCGCTCGGACCGTCTGAAGGACACCGGGGCGTCCGGCAAGCGCCGGTTCCCACGGACGTGCCTCCTGTCCGAAGCACTTACAATCATTTTCCCATTCGAGGACATCTCGAAACAATCGACTACATATAGGGCGCTACCGATGTGGCCCTTGACCGCCTCTTGGGGTGCTCGACGAGTGATACCTCTGTAACAGAGGTAATCTCCGAAGTGTGGAGGACGAAGCGGTACGGGGTACGGGGACGCGGCTGGTGACCTTCCCGGAGGAGCTGGCCGACGCGCTCGTGCGCATCCAGCGGCTGATCCGGCGCCGGCTGCGCGGCGGGCTCACCGGGCCCCGGCTGCGCGGCGCCGAGGTGGAGCTGCTGCGACTGGTCGAGTCCCGGCCCGGCATCGGCATCTCCGAGGCGGCCAAGGAGCTGCACCTGGCGGGCAACTCCGTGTCGACGCTGGTCAACCAGCTCGTCCGGGACGGCTATCTGCTCCGGGAGACCGACCCGGCCGACCGGCGCGCGGCCCGCCTGCTGCTGACCGACGCCGCCGAGAGGCGACTCGCGGACTGGCGGCGCCGCCGGGCCGAGCTGTTCGGTCGGCAGGTCTCCCGGCTCGACGAGGCCGACCGGGAGGCCCTGCGCGCGGCCCTCCCGGCCCTGCGCAAGCTCGCCGGCCACCTGTACGAGGACACCGATGACGGCGCGACGGACCGGTACGAGGGTGCGGAGGAACCATGACGGAGGCCGAGGAATCATGACGAGCGACACAGCCGGCGCCCCCGCCGAGGCCGTCACCTGCACCCGGCTCGCCTACGCCTTCGGCGACACCCACGCCGTGGACGGGCTGGACCTCGCCGTACGCGAGGGCGAGGTGTTCGGGCTGCTCGGGCCGAACGGCGCCGGCAAGACGACCGCGATCCGCTGCATCACCACACTGCTGCCGGTCCCCGCCGGCATGGTCCGCGTCTTCGGCCACGACACCGCGAAGGAGCGCATGGCGGTCCGCCGGCTGCTCGGCTACGTCCCGCAGCAGCTCTCGGCCGACAGCGGGCTCACCGGCCGGGAGAACGTCGCCCTGTTCGCCCGCGTCTTCGACGTACCGCGCCGCGAGCGCGCCGAACGGGTCGCCCAGGCGCTCACCGCCGTCGATCTCACCGACGCCGCCGACCGGCTCGCCAAGACCTACTCCGGCGGCATGATCCGCCGCCTCGAACTCGCCCAGGCCCTGGTCAGCGCGCCCCGCCTGCTGATCCTGGACGAGCCCACCATCGGCCTGGACCCGATCGCCCGCACCGGAGTCTGGGAGCACATCAACGCCGTCCGCGCCGCGACCGGCATGAGCGTCCTGGTCACCACCCACTACATGGACGAGGCCGACCAGTACTGCGACCGGGTCGGCCTGATGCACCACGGCCGCATCCGCGCCCTGGGCACCCCGGCCGAACTGCGGCAGGGCCTGGCCGAACGCCAGGGCGCCAAGACCCTGCCCACGCTGGAGGACGTCTTCCGGGACGTCGCCGGCAGCGGCCTCGACGACCACTCCGGAGGAGGATTCCGCGATGTCCGAAGCACCCGCCGCACCGCGCACCGAGTCGGCTGAGGGCACGCGGCTGCTGCTGACCCCGCCCGCGCCGCGCGCGGGCTGGCGGCTGCTGCCCGCCCGGGTCGTCGCCATGTGCGCCGTGGAACTGCAGAAGCTGCGCCACGACCGCACCGAGCTGTACACGCGCGCCGTCCAGCCCGCCCTGTGGCTGCTGATCTTCGGCCAGACGTTCACCCGGATCCGCGCGATACCCACCGGCGGCATCCCGTACATCGACTACATGGCGCCCGGCATCATCGCCCAGTCGGCGATGTTCATCGCGATCTTCTACGGCATCCAGATCATCTGGGAACGCGACGCCGGCGTCCTGAACAAGCTCCTCGTCACGCCCACCCCACGCTCGGCGCTGATCACCGGCAAGGCGTTCGCCGCCGGGGTGAAGTCGCTGGTGCAGGCGATCGTCGTCGTCCTCATCGCGGCCCTGCTCGGGGTCGCCCTCACCTGGAACCCGCTGCGGCTGCTCGGCGTCGCCGCCGCGGTGGTCCTCGCCTCCGTGTTCTTCTCCTGCCTGTCGATGACCATCGCCGGCGTCGTCCTCAGCCGCGACCGGCTGATGGGCTTCGGGCAGGCGATCACCATGCCGCTGTTCTTCGCCTCCAACGCCCTCTACCCCGTCTCGATCATGCCGGGCTGGCTGCAGGCCGTCAGCAAGGTCAACCCGCTGAGCTACCAAGTCGACGCGCTGCGGGGCCTGCTGCTCGGTACGCCCGCCCATCTCACCGCCGACTTCGGCGTGCTGGTGGTGGCCGCCGCGCTCGGCATCACCGCGGCCTCCTCGTTGCTCGGCCGGCTGGCCCGGTGATCTTGCCGCGGACGTGATGTGCGGCACGCACCCTCACCCCGTCCGGGGACGCCGCGGACGGATTCTTCCTGCGCAGCGCTTGATCACCGATCAAAGCGGGCGAACCCCCTGGCCACAGCGCATTCCGCTCATTTGACAGTGCGCTCAGCGCACAGATAGACAGCAGCTCTCGAAGGTCGAGAGGGGCACTGTGTACGAGCCGAACGTGGTCGGGGACTGGCAGGAGTACGAGGAGCATGCCGGTCTGCGGGTCCGCGTCCATCGTCTGGAGGCGGCCGAGCCGCCGCGCGGACGTGACGACGCCGCCGTCGGTCTGACGTACTTCAGTCTCCGCGTGACGGTGGAGAACCGCGGTGCGCGGCACTACGGCATCCACCTCGAGGACGGGCAGATCGACGTCCGCGTCGGCCCCGACGGGGAGGGCGCCTTCATCGATTGGCGCAACTCCCAGTTCATCGAGGGCTTCGACGTGTATCCGCTGCGCCGGGCCACCGCGGTGGTCTTCGCGGCCGCCCCGGAGGCGGCCCTCAGCCACGTGGACGTGCAGGTGCAGCTGCGGGTGGACGAGGAGTGGAGCGAGCGCCGGCTCTGGGCGGGCGGCATCGGCGTCCTGGAGGCGACCGCGGCGGCCGCCCCCACGGGCACCGGACCGGCCAGCCTGGCCCACCAGGTCAGCGCCTTCCTGAAGGACCAGACGGAGCCCGGCGCCGCCTGACGCAGGGCCCCGCGCAGGTCAGTGCGGGATGCCGTCGATGATCTCCCGCGCGCCCTGCCTCAGCAGCGCCACCGCGACCGAGGTGCCGAGCGTGGCCGGGTCGAGCCGGCCCGCCCACTCGTGGGCGTTCAGGCTGGTCTTGCCGTCCGGCGTGAACACGCAGGCCCGCAGGGAGAGTTCCCCGATGCGGTCCACGCGCGCGTAGCCGGCGATCGGGCTGTTGCAGTGTCCCTGCAGCACATGCAGGAACATCCGCTCGGCCGTGGCCTCACGGTGCGTGTCCGGGTCGCCGAGCCCGCTGACCGCGTCGATCAGCTCCGTGTCGCCCTCACGGCACTGCAGGGCGAGGATGCCCGCGCCGATCGGCGGCATCATCGTCTCCGGCGACAGCACCTCGCTGATCACGTCGGTGCGGTCGATGCGCTCCAGCCCGGACACCGCCAGCAGCAGCGCGTCCGCCTCCCCGTCGGCCAGCTTCGCCAGCCGGCGGTTGGCGTTGCCGCGGAACGGCACGCACTCCAGCTGCGGGTGGGTGGCGGCCAGCTGGGCGATCCGGCGCACCGCGGAGGTGCCGATCCGGGTGCCGGCCGGCAGCTCGTCCAGGGTGAGCCCGCCAGGGTGCACCAGCGCGTCCCGGATGTCGTCCCGCTTCAGGAACGCGGCGAACACCGTCCCGGCGGGCAGCGGCCGGTCGGCGGGCACGTCCTTCACGCAGTGCACCGCGAGGTCCGCCTCCCCGGCCAGCAGGGCCGCGTCCACCTCCTTGGTGAACGCCCCCTTGCCCTCGACCTTGGACAGATCGCCGAGCCACTTGTCGCCGGTGGTCTTCACCGGTACGACCTCGGTGCGCACACCCGGGTGCAGTGCGGTCAACTCGGCTCGGACCCGCTCGACTTGGGCCAGTGCCATCGGCGAGTCGCGGGAGACGATACGGATCAGTTCGGGAACCGGCATGCGCACACGATAGACCCCGCCGGCTCAGCCCGAGGCCTCCGGCAGGTACGCCGCCGACTCCTCGGGCGTGAGATCCGGGCGCAGCCGCAGCCAGGACGGCTGGCGCAGCAGCCCGGCCCGGGTACGGGTGCTGTAGCTCACCTCGCCCACCAGACGCGGCAGCACCCAGCGGGCGTCCGGGATCCGTGGCACCGGATCGAAGGGACACCGCTCGCTCGCCGTGTCCCGCAGCAGCGCCGCCAGACCGGTCCGCTCCGCCTCGCTCCAGCCGGTGCCCACCCCGCCGACGTACCGCAGCCGTCCTGCCGTGTCGCGCTGGCCGACCAGCACCGCGCCGGGCAGCCCGGTCAGCCGCCCCTTGCCCGGCAGCCAGCCGCCGACCACCACGTCCTCCGCCCGCATGTTCCGGATCTTGATCCAGGCGCGGGAGCGCACCCCGGGCGCGTAGACCGAGTCCAGCCGCTTGCACACCACACCCTCCAGACCGTGCTCCCGGGTGGCCGCGAGCGCCTCGGCGCCGTGCCCGGTCACCGCGGCCGGCGTCGACCAGTACGGCCCCGACAGGCCCAGTTCCTCCAGCCGGGCCCGCCGCCGTGCGTACGGCAGCCGCAGCAGCGGTTCGGCCAGATGGGGCACGTCGAACAGCACCAGGTGCACCGGCACCTGGGCGGCACGGCGCGCGGCCCGCGCGGGCGCGTGGGCCAGGCCCATCCGGCTCTGGAGCAACTGGAAGTCGGCCCGGCCCCGCTCGTCCAGGGCCAGCACCTCACCGTCGAGGACGGCGGGCACGGCGCCGAGCGCGCCGCCGAGCGGCCGCAGTTCGGGATACGCCCCGGTGATGTCCTCGCCCGAGCGGGCGCGCAGCAGCAGGCTGCCGTCGCCGGGCAGGTAGACCATCACCCGCTGGCCGTCCTGCTTGGTCTCGTACGCCCACCGCTCGTCCTGGGCCAGGCGACGCGGACGATCTGGCAGCCGGACGCGGTGAGTTCCGCGATCTGCTGCAGGGTTGCCCCGATGTCCGAC
>NZ_JBSGDB010000448.1:0-7105 GCF_053602155.1 Streptomyces sp. NPDC004561 | reverse complement strand
GATACCAGGTCAAGCAAGCCTCCATGCGAATTCCCTAGCGTTGGTCCCAGGCGTACGACTTGTTCCATGGCTGTTCAGGAGATGCGTATGGAGCAGCCCCCGGCCGCCCTCGTCGGTGTCCCGCGCCCGTCGGCGCCTGGGCTGCACAAGACCGGAGTCCCACACCTCGCACACCAGCGTCCGGTCCAGCAGCAGCCGTAGCCTGATCTCCCCCTCGCCGTACCGCAGGGCGTTGGTCACCAGCTCGCTGACCAGCAACTCCGCGGTGTCGACGAGCGGTTCGAGATCCCAGCTGAGCAACTGTCCACGGGCGTACTCCCGGGCCCGGCCCACGCTGCGCGGCTCGCGCGGCAGCGTCCAGTCGCCGACGGACTCGGCGGGCAGGCCCTGGACCCGGGCCATCAGCAGGGCGATGTCGTCCTCGCCGTGGTGGGTGTCGAGGGTGTTGAGGACGTGGTCGCAGACGTCCTCGAGGTCGCGGTGGGTGTCGGCGCGCAGCGCCGTCGTCGCGGGGTGGTGGCCGGGGGCCGGCTGGGTGAGCGCCCCGACGAAGGCCTGCAGCCCCTCGTCCAGGGGATGGTCGCGCGACTCGACCAGGCCGTCCGTGTAGAGCGCGAGCAGCGCGCCCTCGGGGAGTTCGACCTCCACCTCCTCGAAGGGCTCGCCGCCCACCCCGAGCGGCATGCCGGGCGGCACGTCCAGCATCAGGGCGGCCTCGCCGGGCTCGACCAGGACCGGCGGCAGATGGCCCGCGTTGGCGAACGTGCAGCGTCTGGTCACCGAGTCGTACACCGCGTACACGCAGGTCGCGAGGTACACCTCGGACAGGTCGGCGTCGCGGGGCTGACGGGCCGTACGGGTGGCCTGCTGGACGCCGCCCGGGGTGCCGAGCCCCCGCGCGATCTCGTCCAGCGCGGACAGCACCTCGGCCGGCTCCAGATCGAGCAGCGCCAGCGTGCGGACGGCGGTGCGGAGTTCGCCCATGGCCACCGCGGCCCGCAGCCCCCGCCCCATCACGTCGCCGACGACCAGCGCCGTACGGTGTCCGGGGAGTTCGATGACGTCGAACCAGTCGCCGCCGACCTCGGTCGCCGCGTTCCCGGGCAGATAGCGGCACGCGATGTCCAGCCCGGACGCCTCCGGGTCGCCGGGCGGGAGCAGGGACCGCTGCAGTATCAGCGCCCGTTCGTGTTCCCGGCGGTACAGGCGCGCGTTGTCGATGCAGACGGCGGCCCGCGCGGCCAGCTCCACCGCCAGCTCCCGGTCCCGCTCGCCGAACGGCTCGCTGCCCTTGGTCCGCGCGAACCGGGCGAGGCCCACGACCGTGTCGTGGGCGACCATCGGCACCGCCAGCGTGGACTGCACGAGGCCGCCCTCCTCGGCGGGCACGTGCTGCGGGCGGGCGGTGCGCAGGGCGTCCGCGCAGGGCGAGTTGAACGGGAAGTGGTGGACCGCGCCGACCGCGACGGGCTCGTCGGAGCCGCTGAAGGGCGCGTCGGAGACGGCGCTGGCGAAGGCGACGCGGCGCAGTTCGGCGCTGCCGTCGGCGCGGCCGGGCGGGGTCTCGTCGCCGGTCAGCAGCCCCTGGTAGAGGTCGACGGTGGCGAGGTCGCAGAAGCCGGGGACGACGACGTCGAGTAGTTCCCGGGCGGTGGTCTCCAGGTCCAGGGAGTTGCCGATCCGGGCGCCCGCCTCGTTGAGCAGCGCCAGGTTGCGCCGGGCGGCCGCGGCCTCGCGGGCGGCGGCGCGGCGGGCGGTGATGTCGGTGCCCAGCCAGGCGATGCCGATGGGCCGGCCGCTGCCGCTGTGCACGCGGTAGAGGTTCACGGACCAGTGCCGGCGCTCCTCCGAGCCCGGGACGAAGCCCGTGACATGCATGTCGGTGATGGACTCGCCGCTCTCCAGCACCCGCCGCAGGGTGGCCGAAACCCGCTCGGCCTCGCCGCGGAGCAGATAGTCGTGAACTCCCTTGCCCCGGTGGTCGTCCGGGGTTCCGCCGAAGATGGAGGCGAACCGCTGGTTGGCCCGACGGACCCTCAGGTCGGTGTCGATCAGCAGGAACCCGAACGGAGACTGGCCGAAAATCGCCTGCGAGGCGGCCAGGTCGGTCTCGATGCTGCGCAGCGTGCGGACGTCCACCACGATGCAGACGGCGGCCTTGTCGCCCTCGGCGGTGCGGGTGGGCATCACATAGACCTCGGCCAGGCCCTCCTCGCCGCGCCTGCCGTCCTCGTCGTCCGGGATCCGGAACGGCACCACGCCGGTCCACTCCCGCCCGTCGAGAATCTCGGCCATCTTTCGCTGGCCGCGCTCGCGCTGGTCGGGGTCGATGAACGCCTCTATGGGGTCCACGCCCACGGCGCGCGCGGCGGAGATGCCGAAGAGCTGCTCGGCGCGCAGGCTCCACTGGTCGACCAGACCACCGGGGTTGATGGAGAAGGACGCCACCTTGATGTAGTCGTACATCGAGCCGGGCGGGCTGCTCTGCCACATGGCGTCACCGGGTACCGCCGCGCCCTGCGCGGTCTGGCCCCTCGCGCCGTCCGACGGGTCCTCGGACTCCGTGGCCTTCGCTGGTATCTCGCTCACGCGAACCGTCCCCTCCAGCTCACCGCGTCCGGCACCGGTCACCGGAGGCGGCTGCCCGCAGTATCCAGCACTACGGCGCCGCACGACACGGTGTTCACGATCACAGCTCGGTCCAGCACTTTTTCGGACCGGTCCGTGACAACACTTCCACTCTTCTAACCAGGGAACACGCCGTCGAACCACAGACTGCGCAGCGGGTCCCGTCAGGACCCGGGCGGTTGACGGCGCACCGGCGGATGCACACCCCCCTCGGCGGCTCGCGGCCGCCCCGCCTCACCCCGGTACCGCGAGTTCGAACCAGACGGTCTTTCCGTTCACTCCGGGGCGGGTGCCCCAGCGGCGCGAGGAGCCGGCGACCAGTTGGAGTCCGCGCCCGCTCTCGTCCTCGGGCCGGGCGACGCGCTCGCGCGGCGGATCGGGGAGCGGGTCGGAGACCTCCACCCGCAGGGTGCCGTCGAGACGGGCAGGCCGTACCAGCCGTACGCCGATGGGGCCGGTCGCGTGCCGAAGGGAGTTGGTGACGAGTTCACTGACGAGCAGCGCGGCGAGATCGGCGACGCTGTCGAGGCCCCAGCCGTGCAACTGGCCGCGGACCGCGGTGCGGGCGGTGCGCACGGCACCCGGGTCCGCGGAAAAGGTCCACTCGACGCAGTCGCCGTCGGTGTCGATCACGCCGATCACTTCCCAGGACAGCGAGCCCACCCATGTCTGGTTTCGTGGGGTTAATGGGCACATACCCGATATCCGGTGGGCAGTACCGTCCAGGAGGGCGCACTGTGGCACGAACGGCGTACGCGGGGGCGGCGGACGGCGGCACCGGGGCGACGGCAGCGGCGCGGGGGCGGATGCGGACTCAGTGGGCGCCGGTGGCGAGGCGCGCGGCGATCTCCCGCACGGCGGCCACGTCCTGGTCCAGCCAGGGCACGTCCCACAGCTCGGCAGGGGTCAGCCAGCGCAGCTCGTCGTGGTCCTGGAGGGGCCGGGGCGCTAGCGAGCCGGGGCGCAGCCGGGCGGTCCACACCCACAGGACGTACGGCTCCCGCAGCGGCCACTGACCGGGGACGCGCTCGACGGTCTCGGCGTCCACGCCCAGTTCCTCGCGCAGTTCGCGCACCAGGGCGTCCTCGGGGCGCTCGCCCGTCTCGACCTTGCCGCCGGGCAACTCCCAGCGCCCGGCCAGTTCGGCGGGCGCGCTGCGGCGCGCGGCGAGCAGGCGGCCGCCGTCGAGCAGGGCGGCTCCCACCACCACGGTCCGTTCCGTCATCGGCGTCATGGGTCGGAGCCTACGGGAGCGCGGGGCCGGTCAGTTGTGGGCGCCGTCCCCGTTCTGCCCGATGCGCTCGACCCAGTAGAGCTGCCTGTGGCCGCGGTCGTCGAGACTGTCGGCGATCTTCTGGGCCTCGGCCCGTGTCGCGTACCGGCCGACGCGGTAGCGATTGCCGTTGTCGTCCTGCCGTATCACGATCCAGGGCAGGGAGACAGTGCCCTCACTCATCGCCCCCACCGTCCTCGTCACCCGTTCTGGCATCGCCCCACCCCCACCGAGCCCCGCCTGAGGAAACCGCAATCCGCATATGCCCGAGCGTACGCCCAACCTTCACGGAGCGAATACGCCTTTTCACAAAGAGGTACGCAACCAGCCAGAACGCCGGGGGCGCACGGGACCGAATGCGCCGTCGGAAGCGCTGTTGCCTCGCATCGGGGGCATATCGGGGGGACCAGGGGCCACCTGCGAAAACGGCCGGAATCCAACGGCGGTCCGGGGCCCGGTCGCGACCGGGGGCCGGGGACACCCCACAGAGCGCCGGCCCGGGGTGTGCGCTACCTCACCGGAGGGGCGCACACGCAGGGGCCGGAGGACCTGCCGTCATCTCACGGGCAGGTGGTAGGCCACCCGGTACCGGTCGGCGGGGATCACCACGTCGGCGGTCTCCACCGGGCGGCCGGAGGCGTAGTACGTGCGCTGGACGACCAGCACCACATGGCCGGGGACACCGCCGAGCACGTGCAGTTCCTCGGCGAGGCCGGGGCGGGCGCCGACCTCCTCGGTGACGTTGTCCACGATGACGTCGATGGCCCGCATGCGCTCGACCACGCCCATGCCGCCGAGCGGCCCCTCCTCCGGCAGCATCACCGGGGTGCGGCCGGTGACGGCGAGGGGCTCCCAGGAGGTGGAGAGCATCATCGGCTCGCCGGCCTCGCGGTACAGGTACTTGGTGCGCATGACACGGTCGCCGACCTGGATCCCGAGCCGCTCGGCAAGGGCGACCCCGGCCTCGGCCTGCTCGCTGCTGGACTCCCAGGTGCCGCGCGCCGAGGCGTCGGCCTGCTCCTGCCGGAAGGGCGTGGCGCCGCCGGACGGGCGGTAGCCGGAACGGGCCACCCGCCGGGGCACGGGCCGCTCGCGCACATACGTCCCCGAGCCGGAGCGGCCCTCGACCAGCCCCTCGGCCATCAGCACCTTGCGGGCCTCCAGGGCGACCGTGTCCGAGACGCCATACTCCTCGCGGATGCGGGCCTGTGAGGGGAGCCGGGTGTGGGGTGGCAGCGAACCGTCGACGATCTTCTTGCGGAGATCACCCGCGACACGCAGATACGCCGGCTGCTCACCGAAAGTCACTGGCCGCTCCCATCAGATTGTACAGACAGCAACAGCGTGGCAACCGTGGGTTGGGCCAGGCAAGTAAAGGCCAGAGAATCACTCGAAGTGATGACAAGCGCCGGGTGAGGGCTTTACCCAGGCATTTCTCCCCCGTATAGGTGCCCCCTCACACCTCCACGCCCGGTCCCCGGGGGTGGCCGCGGCCGGTCGCCCGGCGCGTTGGTGCACTCCCCCTGGACTCCCGAGGCGCTCGCGCCGTCGCGTGCGCCGTCCCTGACTCCCTGCCAGAAGCCGTGGGCACCGCCCGTCGCGAGCAGCGGCGCGATCGGCCCGAGGGAGGCGACGGCGAAGCCGCTGACCCGCGCCGGCCGGTTGTCCGGGCGGTGGTTTCGCGTCCACGGCCGGTACGGCCAACCCGCACGGGACCCCGGGCTGTTGGGGGAACGACGGCGGCGCGCACGGCCCCCGGGGGTCCGCCCGCGATGGCCGATACGGCCCTTGTGGCTGATGGGGGCCGGGAGGCGGGGGCATGGACACCGGTAACGTGCTCCTGAGGCAGGGGGCGGCAGCCTGGACCGGCGGCCGGACTGACATACGACCGCGCATGGCAAGCGGGGCACGACTCGGGGGCGGAGCACGATGGAAAGCAGGGTGGGCGACACGGTCGTCCGGGCGGTGAACGGACTGACCGCGCGCTGGGCGCAGGCCCTGCCCGAGGGCACGGTCTTCTCGGGGCCGGGTGTCTGGCCCCTGCTGGCCTTCCTGGCCGACGGCGCGGCGGGCCCGGCGCGGGCGGAGCTGGCCGGGGCGCTCGGGGTGCCCGCCGAGCAGGCGGCCGGTGCCGCGCGGGAGTTGCTGGCGGCGCTGGGGTCGGCGTCCGGTCTGGACGCCGCGCTCGGCCTGTGGACGCACCGGGGGCTGGCGCTGCGGGAGGAGTGGCGGGCCGGGCTGCCGGCCGGCGCCCACGGGGTGTTCGGGGACGACCTCGTCACCGCGCAGGAGCGGCTGGACGCCTGGGCGGCCGAGCGGACCGGCGGACTGGTCGAGCGCATGCCGGTGACGCTGACCCGGGACGCGCGGATGGTGCTGGCCGGCGCGCTCGCGCTGCGCACCACCTGGCGGCAGCCCTTCACGGAGCTGCCGCTCAGGCCGGACGCCGGCCCCTGGCAGGGCCGCACCCTGCGCGGGCTGCACCGGCGCAGCGTACGGCCGGACCGGGTGGGCGTGACGGGCACCCCGCACGGCTTCCTCACCGCGCTGACGGTGCCCGGCGACAACGGGATCGACGTCCATCTGCTGCTCGGCGAGGAGCACATGACGCCGGGCCAGGTGCTGGCCGCCGGGGTGGACGTCGTACAGCGCACGCTGGCGCTCACGCCGGGCGGCGCCCTGCCGCGCGGGCACGTCGGCCCGGGCCTGCACGTGGAGCAGCAGCCGGCCGTCGCCCCGGAGCCGACGACGCTCGACGTACGGACGGTGGCGTACGAGGTGCGCGCCGACCACGACCTGCTCACGTCGGCGGCCCTGTTCGGCCTGACGGCGGCGACGGACCCGCGGCTCGGCCACTTCCCCGGTGTGAGCGCCTACCCGCTGACCGTCGGGGAGGCCCGCCAGTCGGCGGTGGCCCAGTTCGGCGCGGTCGGCTTCAGCGCGGCCGCGGTCACGGCGGTGGTGACGGCGCCGGGCGGCTCGCCGCCCCAGTACCGCTACGAGACCACGGTCGTCAGGGTCGCCTTCGACCGCCCCTTCGGCTTCCTCGCCGTCGACCGGGAGTCCCGGCTGGCGCTGGTGGCGGGCTGGGTGACGGAACCGGCGCCCTACCCGGTGCGCGGCTTCGCGGGCGTCACCCCGCCGGCCCCGGCCCCCTGACGCGAGGAGGGCGGCCGCCCGCGGCAGCCGCCCTCTCCCGTCCAC
>NZ_JBSGDB010000447.1:0-7131 GCF_053602155.1 Streptomyces sp. NPDC004561 | reverse complement strand
GTGCCGGCGAGCAGCACGGTCCGCAGCGGGCCGAACCGGGCCGTGATCCGCCGGTTCAGCGCTCCCCCGGCCAGACCGCCGACCGTGTACGCGGTCGTCGCCGCCGCGTATCCCGCGGTGCCCGCGTGCAGCCAGCCGGTCACCAGGATCACCAGGGTGGCGATCAGGGCGCCCATGCCGATGTTGCACAGGGCCGTGGCGGCGCACAGCCCCCGCAGGGCCCGGTCGTGCCACAGGGTGCGCAGCCCGGCGGCGATCTCCCGGCGCAGGGTGCTTCCCGCGGCTCTCGGCGCGCGCTCGGGCGGGGCGGTCCGCAGGGAGACGACCAGGGCGGCGGCCAGCAGGAAGGTGGCTGCGTCGGTCAGGAAGGGGACGGCCGCTCCGGCGGCGATCAGCAGCGGCACGACGGGCGCCCCGAGCAGGCCGCCGGCGATCTTCTGCCCGGTCATCAGCCGGGCGTTGGCACTGCCGAGGGCCTCCGGGTCGACCAGGGCGGGCAGCAGGGCCGTGGCGGCGTTGTCGAACAGCGTCTGGAGCAGCGTCAGCGTGAAGGCCAGCGCGACGAGCAGCGCGATCGAGGCGTGGCCGAGCGCGACGGCCACGGCGAAGGACGCCATGAGCAGCCCTCGTACCGCGTCCACGGTCCACATCGCGCGCCGCTGGTCCACCCGGTCGGCGAGCGCTCCGCCGAGCAGCCCGAAGAGGAGCCAGGGCAGATAACCGCAGGCGGTGACCGAGGCGATGAGCAGGGGCCGGTCGGTCAGCGAGGCGGCGAGCAGCGGCAGGGCGGCTCCGCGCAGGGCGTCCCCGAACCTGGACACCACGGCGGCCGTCCACAGCCGCCCGAAGCCCCCGCGCCACGCGGGCGCATGCCTCTCCCCCGTCTCGACCGCCGCCACAACTCCCCCTCGCGGTTCTCGCCTTCACGAAAACCGTAGAGGGCACCACTGACAATCGGTCGGGCCCGCGGGCGGACACGGCTCGGGCCGAACGCCCGGCCGAAGGGGAACCGCTAGATCTCGCCCCGCAGTTTGGCGAGCGCCTCGGCGAGGATCGCCTCGCCGTCCGCGTCGCTGCGCCGCTCCCGTACGTACGCGAGATGCGTCTTGTACGGCTCGGTGCGCGGCGGGTCCGGCGGGTTGTCCCGGTCCTGTCCGGCCGGGAAGCCGCAGCGCGGGCAGTCCCAGGTGTCGGGAACCTGCGCGTCGCTGGCGAAGCTCGGCTGCGTCTCGTGCCCGTTGGAGCACCAGAAGGAGATGCGCAGACGCGGCGCGGACTCGCCGCGCTCGGCCTCGCCCATCGGCCCCGCCCCGACCCGGCTACCTCGGATCGCGTTGCCACTTGCCACGGTCGTAACTCCCTGCGTGATGGTGCCGCGAAGCGAGTCGGCGTTTCGCTTCGCTGCGAGCGCCTCAGTCTACGTAAGGCCCAACGCGCGTCCAGTGATTGGAGTTACCACCCCCACACACAGACGCAAGCCCCATGATAGGCCGCGCTCAGGGGCGCGTACCGAACATGGGGCCTTACGTACGGAATGTGTGTGCCTGCGGGCGGCTGTCAGCCGTTCGTCTTCATCAGGATGCCGAGGACGATGACGCACGCGAACCACAGCAGGCCGATCACGATGGTGATCCGGTCCAGGTTGCGCTCGGCGACCGAGGAGCCGCCGACGGAGGACTGCATGCCGCCACCGAACATGTCGGAGAGGCCGCCGCCCTTCCCCTTGTGCATCAGCACCAGCAGCATCAGCAGCAGGCTGAAGACGATCAGGGCGATCGAGAACCCCAAAACCACGGCTGGACCAACTTCCTCGGATTCGGATGGACGACGGGGGCACAGCGTCCGGGCTGTGCCCCCGCAAGAGTACGACGTATCGCCGCTACCGCCTACTCACGGCAGGCGTCACTGATCGCGGAAGCGCACGATCTTGACGAACTCGTCGGCGTCCAGCGAGGCGCCGCCGACCAGGGCGCCGTCGATGTCGGCCTTGGACATGATCTCGGCGACGTTGCCGGCCTTCACGGAGCCGCCGTACTGGATGCGGACCTGGTCGGCCACGTCCTGGGAGTACAGCTCGGCGATCTTGGCGCGGATGGCGGCGCAGACCTCCTGCGCGTCCTCGGCGCCGCACACCTTGCCGGTGCCGATGGCCCACACGGGCTCGTAGGCGATCACGACGGACTCGGCCTGCTCGGCCGAGAGGTCCTTCAGACCGCCCTCGACCTGGGTGAGGGTGTGGGTGACGTGGTTGCCCGCCTCGCGGACGTCCAGCTCCTCGCCGACGCACAGGATCGGGGTCAGGCCGTGCTTGTAGGCGGCCTTGACCTTGGCGTTCACCAGCTCGTCGGTCTCGTTGTGGTACTGGCGGCGCTCGGAGTGGCCGATGACCACGTAGGTGCACTTCAGCTTGGCCAGCATCGGGCCGGAGATCTCGCCGGTGTAGGCGCCGGAGTCGTGCTGCGAGATGTCCTGGGCGCCGTACTTGATCTTGAGCTTGTCGCCGTCGACCAGGGTCTGCACGGAGCGCAGGTCGGTGAAGGGCGGCAGGACGGCGACCTCGACGGCCTCGTAGTCCTTGTCGGCCAGGGCGAAGGCGAGCTTCTGGACGTGCGCGATGGCCTCGAGGTGGTTGAGGTTCATCTTCCAGTTGCCCGCCATCAGCGGCGTGCGCGTACTCAAAGGTCAGTCCTCCAGTGCGGCGAGGCCGGGGAGCGTCTTGCCCTCGAGGTATTCGAGGGAGGCGCCGCCACCGGTCGAGATGTGGCCGAATGCGTTCTCGTCGAAGCCGAGCGTACGCACGGCCGCGGCGGAGTCACCGCCGCCCACGACGGTGAAACCGTTCGAGTCGACGAGGGCCTGGGCGACCGCCTTGGTGCCCTCGGCGTAGTCGGGGTGCTCGAAGACGCCCATGGGACCGTTCCAGAAGACGGTCTGCGCGTCGGCGAGCTTCGAGGCGTACAGCTCTCGGGTCTTCGGGCCGATGTCCAGGCCCTCCTGGTCGGCGGGGATCTTGTCCGCGTCGACCACGGTGTGCTCGGTCGGCGCCTGGGCCTTCAGGTCCGGGAACTCCCGGGAGACCACGACGTCGACGGGGAGCACCAGCTCCACGCCCAGCTTCTCGGCGCGCTCCAGGTACCCGGTGACGGCCGGGATCTGGTCCTCCTGCAGGAGGGAGATGCCGACCTCGTACCCCTTGGCCTTGAGGAAGGTGTAGGCCATGCCGCCGCCGATGAGCAGCCGGTCGGCCTTGGTGAGCAGCTGGTCGATGACGGCGAGCTTGTCGGAGACCTTGGCGCCGCCGAGCGAGACGACGTACGGGCGCCTGACGTCCTCGGTGAGCTGCTTGAGGACGCCGACCTCGGTGGCGATCAGGTAGCCGGCGTAGTGCGGCAGCCTGGCCGGGAGGTCGTAGACGGAGGCGTGCTTGCGGTGCACGGCGCCGAAGCCGTCGCCGACGTAGACGTCGGCGAGGGCGGCGAGCTGGTCGGCGAAGGCGCCGCGCTCGGCGTCGTCCTTGGCCGTCTCGCCCGGGTTGAAGCGCAGGTTCTCCAGGACGGCGACGTGGCCGTCGACGAGGCCGGCGACCGTGTCCCGGGCGGACTGCCCGACGGTGTCGGTCGCGAAGGCCACGGCGGAGCCGAGGAGTTCACCCAGGCGGGAGGCGGCCGGAGCGAGGGAGAAGGCGGGGTCCGGGGCGCCCTTGGGGCGGCCCAGGTGCGAGGCGACGACCACCTTGGCGCCCGCGTCCGCGAGGGCCTTCACGGTGGGCAGCACAGCGCGGATCCGGCCGTCGTCGGTGATGGTGCCGCTCGCGAGCGGCACGTTGAGGTCGGCGCGGACGAAGACCCGCTTGCCGCTCACGCCGGCGGCGAGAAGTTCGTCGATCGTCTTCATTGAGTGGACTCCTGGGGAGGGCTCGTGGTGCACCTGATCGTAAAAGGACGTGCTCCGTACGCGTGACAGGGCCCGGACAGCGCGACGGTGCGCTGCCCGAGCCCTGCTCTCACTGCGAGGTCCTGCTTGCGATCAGAGCTGGTCGCCGACGAAGACCGTGAGGTCGACGAGGCGGTTGGAGTAGCCCCACTCGTTGTCGTACCAGCCGAGGATCTTCACCGAGTTGCCGTCCTGAACCATGGTCAGGGAGGAGTCGAAGGTGCAGGAGGCCGGGTCGCCGACGATGTCCGAGGAGACGATCGCGTCCTCGGTGTAGGCCAGGTAGCCCTTGAGGTCGCCGTCCTCGGAGGCCTTCTTGAACGCGGCGTTGACCTCGTCCTTGGTGACCTCGCGCTGGAGCTGCACGACGAGGTCGGTGGCGGAGCCGGTGGGAACCGGCACGCGCATGGCGATGCCGTCCAGCTTGCCCTTGAGCTGCGGCAGGACCAGGGCGGTGGCCTTGGCGGCACCGGTGGTGGTCGGGATGATGTTCTCGGCGGCGGCACGGGCGCGGCGCAGGTCCTTGTGCGGGAAGTCCAGGATGCGCTGGTCGTTCGTGTACGCGTGCACCGTGGTCATCAGACCCTTGACGATGCCGAAGTTCTCGTCGAGGACCTTCGCCATCGGGGCCACGCAGTTGGTGGTGCAGGAGGCGTTGGAGATGACGTGGTGCTTCGCCGGGTCGTACTTGTCCTGGTTGACGCCCATCACGATGGTGATGTCCTCATCCTTGGCCGGAGCCGAGATGAGGACCTTCTTGGCGCCGCCGGCGATGTGCTTCGCGGCGTCTTCCTTCTTGGTGAAGATGCCGGTCGACTCGATGACGATGTCGACGCCCAGCTCGCCCCAGGGGATGTCGGCCGGGTTGCGCTCGGAGAGCACCTTGATGGTGTGGCCGTCGACGGTGATGGTGTCGGCGGTGTGGGAGACCTCCTGCTTGAGGCGACCCAGGATCGTGTCGTACTTGAGCAGGTGAGCGGTGGTCGCGGTGTCACCCAGGTCGTTGACAGCCACAACCTCGATGTCGGCACCCTGCTCCAGGAGTGCGCGGAAGTAGTTTCGCCCGATGCGGCCGAAGCCGTTGATGCCTACGCGGATCGTCACGAACCGATCTCCTCGTGGTACGCCGGCCATGCGGTGCCGGCGAGCTCTGTTTGGGATGTCCCCGACCACCACCGACCCTACCTCTCTGAGGCCCCCTGAGTGACATCGAGATGCCGCATACACGGGCAGGCAGTCCGTACCCGCCAGTAGGGGTACGGACCACCAGGGATCGCCAGTGGCTTCGCTCGTATTTGTTACGGAATGCGGCCCCTTACTGACGCTGTTTTCACTCGTTCGTGAGCGGGTCGGCTCACCTGTCGAGTACCCGTTTTCCGCACTGTTGAGAGGGGGTTCCGCTCACCTGTCGAGGGACGCGAGCGCCTTCCTCATCAGAGCCGCCCGATCGGCCGCCGACGGCACCTGTTCCAGCCCGAAACCGAGCAGCACGGTGTCGTCCGTGGTGACCGCTCCGTACGTCTGGAACAGGGCCCCGGTGCGCGCCCAGTCCTTCAGGACGGCCGGGCTGCCCGGGGGCGGTCCGGCGGCCTTCCAGGTGCCCAGGGACGTCTCGAAGCCCTCGGTCTCCTTCGCCGCGCCGCCGACGACGAGCGAGGCGTCGTCCAGGAGGACGCCGTGCCCGCCGGTGCCCGGGTCGGTGATGTAGCTGACGGACACCTCCACCGACTTGCCGGCGTACGCGCTCAGGTCGAAGCCCACCTGCCGCCAGCCGCCGGAGCTGCCGGTGAGGCTGTTCCAGGAGCCGCTGGTGCCGGTCGCCGCGCAGGCGTTGTCCGCGAGCGTCAGGTAGTGCTTCAGCCAGGGGTGCTCGCCGATCAGGAACCCGGCCCCGCAGTCGGCCGGCACCGTCGCCCTGGTGGCCCCTCCCGCCTCCGGCAGGGTCGTCCAGTCGTCGGCCCCCACGGTGTGCGCCTCGACGACGGCGTGGTCGTAGCCGGGCTCGGTGTCCCACAGCAGCCGGGCGCTCAGGGCCGGCTTGTCGGCGGCGCTGACACCGGTGAGGTCGATGGTGCGCGTGAGGCGCTTGTAGGCGTCGTCGGTGTGCACGGCGGCGGCCATGTAGGAACCGCTGTACGGGCCGTACGGGTTCACCGTCCCGGCGAACCGGCCCGCGCCCGCGCTCTTGAACTGCGGGTACTTCTGCGGTGACAGCTCGTCCGAGGTCACACCGTAGGTGCCGGCCCTGTCCAGCGGGTTGCCGGGCGCGTCGGCGAGGGCACCGGTGTAGCCGTCGAGTTCACCCGAGCCGGTGAAGCCGGTCGCGCCCTTGGTCGACGTACGGCTGTAGGCGCCGAGGTAGTACTGGCTGAAGTCGTCCGAGAGGGTGCCGTCGCCGAGGTCGACGCTGCCGCCGGCCAGCTCGCCCGCCTCGATCAGCCTGCCGCCCTCGTTGAGGTAGGCGCGCAGCTGGAGCTGGGTGGGGTTGCCGGGGCCGTTGGCGCCGGAGTAGTGCACGACCGTCCCGAAGTGCTTCAGCACGCCGAGCGTGTCCGGCACGCCCTGGCTCGCCACGTCCCACACGATCGCCCGGTGCCCGGCCGCCTTCAGCGCGTCCACGTACTTCTGCGCCTGCGCGGCGGCCGCGCCCTCCTCGGCCACGACGAGGGCGTCCGCCGCGGGCCGCTCGGCGACCGTGTACGTGAAGTGGGAACTGGCGACCTTCTTCCCGCTCCCGGTCTCTCCGGTGAACCACACGTCGACCTTGTCGCCCGGTGCGCCGTCCCGCACCCTGGCCCGGTACTCGTCGAAGTAGAGGTTGTCCCCGCCGCCGTAGGTCCGGCCGCCCTTCCAGGGCCTGAGCGCCTGGTCGAGCGTACGGCCGCCGTTGACGCGGTACTTGAGCTCCTTGTCGCGGATCGCCTTGCGGACGACGACCGAGACCTCCTGGTCCGCGCCCCGGGAGTACGACGTGGAGAACGCGGCCGGGGTGAAGTCCGCCGCGCTCAGACCGACCGAGGAGACCGGCCGGTCCGGGTGTGCGGCGGTCTCGGCGACGGACAGCGCGAAGGGGACGTTCTTCTCGAACTCCTGCTGGATCAGCTTCTCGTCGTCGGGGAAGCTGAAGACCGACCGGCAGTCCTCGGGCCGCCAGGCGTCGTTGGGATCGACGTTCGCCGCGGTCTGGCAGGTCGACAT
>NZ_JBSGDB010000446.1:0-7132 GCF_053602155.1 Streptomyces sp. NPDC004561 | reverse complement strand
GGGGATCGGCTTGCGCATGCCCTTGAGGACGATCACCAGTGCCGTGCTGACACAGACGCCGGCGGCGATGGCGATCAGTTACAGGACCGGGTGCGAGGCCTCAGGCGGAGGCGCTCGCCCGGGCGCCGTCCTCCGGCCCGACGTCACGCAGCAGACAGGTCAGGCGCGCGCTGCACACACGCCGCCCCTGCTCGTCGCTGATCACGATCTCGTACGTCGCCGTCGACCGGCCGCGGTGCACGGGCGTGGCCACGCCGGTCACCAGGCCCGAGCGGACCCCGCGGTGGTGCGTGCAGTTCAGGTCCACGCCGACCGCGATCTTCGAGCTGCCGCCGTGCAGCATGGAGCCGACCGAGCCGAGGGTCTCGGCCAGCACCGCGGAGGCGCCGCCGTGCAGCAGGCCGTAGGGCTGGGTGTTGCCCTCCACCGGCATCGTCCCGACGACCCTGTCCGCCGAGGCCTCCAGGATCTGCACACCCATCCGCGTGCCGAGGTGTCCGGCCGAGAACAGGGCGGGCAGGTCGACGCCGAGTGCCGCGTACTCGTCGATGACCTCCTGCGGGAATCTCACCTGCTGCTGCTCACCCATGGGCCCGGCTCCGTTCGTCCTGCGACTGTCTCCTGGCTGAGCAAACGCTCAGTCGGTTGCCGATTGTTCCAGACGCCCCTCGGCGGGCCCCTCGAGGCGTACCACCACGGACTTGCTGGCCGGGGTGTTGCTGGTGTCGGCGGTGGCGTCCAGCGGAACCAGCACGTTGGTCTCCGGGTAGTACGCCGCCGCACACCCCCGGGCCGTCGGGTAGAGCACGACGCGGAACCCGGGCGCCCGCCGCTCCACCCCGTCCTTCCACTCGCTCACCAGATTCACGTACGCACCCTCCGCGACCCCGAGGGCCCGTGCGTCCTCCGGGTGCACCAGCACCACCCGGCGCCCGCCCGTGATGCCCCGGTAACGGTCGTCGAGCCCGTAGATCGTGGTGTTGTACTGGTCGTGCGAGCGCAGGGTCTGCAGCAGCAGCCGGCCCTCGGGCAGCTCGGGGAACTCCACCGGCGCCGCCGTGAAGTTCGCCTTGCCGGTGGCCGTCGGGAAGCGCCGCTCGTCGCGCGGCGCGTGCGGCAGCGCGAAACCGCC
This sequence comes from Streptomyces sp. NPDC004561, assembly GCF_053602155.1. Lineage (NCBI taxonomy): Bacteria > Bacillati > Actinomycetota > Actinomycetes > Kitasatosporales > Streptomycetaceae > Streptomyces > Streptomyces sp. NPDC004561. The sequence continues at coordinate 6,000 of NZ_JBSGDB010000446.1, read as the reverse complement.
GGGCCGGGCCACACGCGCGTTGAAGTCCTCGAAACCGGGGACCACGCGCGCGATGCGGTCACGGACGGCCGCGTAGTCCTTCTCGAACTCCTCCCACGGCACGACGCTGTCCTCGCCCAGTACCCCGCGCGCGAGACCGCAGACGATGGCCGGCTCCGACTTCAGGTGCGGGCTCGCGGGCGCGAGCCGGCCGCGCGAGGCGTGCACCATGCCCATGGAGTCCTCCACGGTAACGAACTGCTCGCCACCGGCCTGGAGATCCCGCTCCGTGCGGCCCAGGGTGGGCAGGATCAGCGCCCGCGCGCCCGTGACGACGTGCGAGCGGTTGAGCTTCGTCGACACGTGCACGGTCAGCCGCGCGCGCCGCATCGCGGCCTCGGTCACCTCGGTGTCGGGGGAGGCGGACACGAAGTTGCCGCCCATGGCGAAGAACATCTTCGCCTCGCCGTCGCGCAGCGCGCGGATGGCCCGTACGACGTCGAAGCCGTGCTCCCGGGGCGGCGCGAACCCGAACTCCTTCTCCAGCGCGTCCAGGAAGGCGGGGGCGGGCCGCTCGAAGATGCCCATGGTGCGGTCGCCCTGCACGTTCGAGTGGCCGCGCACCGGGCACACGCCCGCGCCCGGCCGGCCGATGTTGCCGCGCAGCAGCAGGAAGTTGACCACCTCGCGGATGGTCGGCACGGAGTGCTTGTGCTGGGTGAGACCCATGGCCCAGCAGACGATGGTGCGCTCGGAGTCGAGCACCATGCGCAGGGTCTGCTCGATCTCCGCGCGTGTGAGGCCGGTCGCGGTCAGCGTCCCGTCCCAGTCGGCGGCCGCGGCCGCCGCGGCGAACTCCTCGAAGCCATGCGTGTGTTCGCGCACGAACTCCTCGTCGACCGCGCCGTCCGTCTCGAGGATCAGCTTGTTGAGGAGCCGGAAGAGCGCCTGGTCGCCGCCGATGCGGATCTGCAGGAACAGATCGGTGAGGGCGGCGCCCTTGAGCATGCCCTGCGGGGTCTGCGGGTTCTTGAAGCGCTCCAGGCCCGCCTCGGGCAGCGGGTTGACGCTGATGATCCGCGCGCCGTTCGCCTTGGCCTTCTCCAGCGCGGAGAGCATGCGCGGGTGGTTGGTGCCCGGGTTCTGCCCCGCGACGATGATCAGGTCGGCCTTGTACAGGTCCTCCAGCAGGACGCTGCCCTTGCCGATGCCGATGGTCTCGGAGAGCGCCGAACCGGACGACTCGTGGCACATGTTCGAGCAGTCCGGCAGGTTGTTCGTGCCCAGTTCGCGCGCGAAGAGCTGGTAGAGGAACGCCGCCTCGTTGCTGGTGCGGCCCGAGGTGTAGAACACGGCCTCGTCGGGGGAGCCGAGGGCGGCGACCTCCTCGGCGATGATGCCGAAGGCCCGCTCCCAGGTGACCGGTTCGTAGTGCTCTCCCCCCTCGGGGAGGTACATGGGATGCGTGAGCCGCCCCTGCTGGCCCAGCCAGTACCCGCTCCGCGTCGCCAGGTCGGCGACCGGGTGCGCGGCGAAGAACTCCGGGGTGACCCGGCGCAGCGTGGCCTCCTCGGCCACCGCCTTCGCGCCGTTCTCGCAGAACTCCGCCCGGTGCCGGTGGTCCGGTTCGGGCCAGGCGCAGCCCGGGCAGTCGAAGCCGTCCTTCTGGTTCACCCGCAGCAGCGTCAGCGCGGTCCGCTTCACGCCCATCTGCTGCTGGGCGATGCGCAGGGTGTGCCCGATGGCAGGCAACCCCGCCGCCGCGTGCTTCGGCTCCGCGACCTGCGGCGCGTCCTGAACCGGATCACCCTTGGGCGGCTTCGTCGCCATCGCACGCTCCCCTTCGACTGCGTGTGAGAAGTACGGTGCCGATCCTCCCACGGGGCACCGACAGCGGTGAGCCCCGGGCAGGCCAGGAGGCGTGAGCAGCGGTCGCGGGGAGGGGAGGGGAGGGGAGGGGAGGGGAGGGGAGGGGGCCCGTCCGCGTCGGCCCCTCGCCGCGATCCCCCCGGTCGTTGTGGCTGTGCTCACATCCGTCGCGGGCGCGCGGCCCGCGGTGTCAGTGGGGCGTGGCAGGATCGGGGACGTGGCAGAGACAGCATCGAAGAAGACCGACAAGACCCCCGGCGGCGCCCGTCCCCGGCTGATGCTCATGGACGGGCACTCGCTGGCGTACCGCGCGTTCTTCGCGCTGCCCGCGGAGAACTTCACGACCGCGACGGGCCAGCCGACGAACGCGATCTACGGCTTCGCGTCGATGCTGGCCAACACCCTGCGTGACGAGGCCCCCACGCACTTCGCGGTGGCCTTCGACGTCTCCCGCAAGACCTGGCGCTCCGAGCGGTTCACCGAGTACAAGGCCAACCGCTCCAAGACCCCCGACGAGTTCAGGGGCCAGGTCGAGCTGATCGGCGAACTGCTCGACGCGATGCACGCCCAGCGCTTCGCCGTCGAGGGGTACGAGGCGGACGACATCATCGCCACCCTCGCCACCCAGGCCGAGGCCGAGGGCTTCGAGGTGCTGATCGTCACCGGCGACCGCGACTCCTTCCAGCTGATCACCGAGCACACCACCGTGCTGTACCCGACGAAGGGCGTCTCGGAGCTGACCCGGTTCACCCCGGAGAAGGTTGTCGAGAAGTACGGGTTGACGCCCGTCCAGTACCCGGACTTCGCGGCCCTGCGCGGCGACCCGTCGGACAACCTGCCCGGCATCCCCGGTGTCGGCGAGAAGACCGCCGCGAAGTGGATCAACCAGTTCGGCTCCTTCGCGGAGTTGGTCGAGCGCGCCGACGAGGTCAAGGGCAAGGCCGGGCAGAACCTCCGCGACCACCTGGAGTCGGTCAAGCTCAACCGCGTCCTCACCGAGCTGGAGCGCCAGGTCGAGCTGGAGCGGACCGTCCCCGACCTGGAGCGGGCCCCGTACGACCGCAAGGCCGTCGCGATGGTCCTGGACACCCTGGAGATCCGCAATCCGTCCCTGCGCGAGCGCCTCTTCGCCGTCGACCCCGGCGGGGAGGAGGCCGAGGCCACCCCGGCCGCCGCCGAGGGCGTGGAAGTGGACGGCACCGTCCTGCGCACCGGCGAGCTGGCCCCCTGGCTCGCCGAGCACGGCACCGGCACCCTGGGCGTCGCCACGGTCGACACCTGGGCGCTGGGCACCGGCTCGGTCGCCGAGGTCGCCCTGGCGGCGGCCGGGGGAGCGGCCGCCTGGTTCGACCCCTCGGAGCTGGACGAGACCGACGAGAACGCGTTCGCGGCCTGGCTCTCGGACGCCGACCGTCCCAAGGTGCTCCACAACGCCAAGGGCGCCATGCGGGTCCTCGCCGAGCACGGCTGGCGCGTCGAGGGCGTGCGCATGGACACCGCGCTCGCCGCCTACCTGGTCAAGCCGGGCCGCCGCTCCTTCGACCTGGACGCGCTCTCCCTGGAGTACCTGCACCGCGAGCTGGCCCCCGCCGCCACGGCCGACGGCCAGCTGGCCTTCGGCGCGGACGAGGGCGCCGAGGCCGATGCCCTGATGGTCCAGGCCCGCGCGGTCCTCGACCTGGGGGAGGCCTTCGAGAGCCGCCTCACGGAGGTCGGCGCCGCCGACCTGCTGCGGGACATGGAGCTGCCCACCTCGGCGCTGCTCGCCCGCATGGAGCGCCACGGCATCGCGGCCGACCGCGCGCACCTCGAAGCGATGGAGCAGATGTTCGCGGGTGCGGTGCAGCAGGCCGTGAAGGAGGCGCACGCGGCCGCCGGCCACGAGTTCAACCTCGGCTCGCCCAAGCAGCTCCAGGAGGTCCTCTTCGGCGAGCTGGCCCTGCCGAAGACGAAGAAGACCAAGACCGGCTACACCACGGATGCCGACGCCCTGGCCTGGCTCGCCACCCAGACCGACAACGAACTGCCGGTGATCATGCTCCGGCACCGCGAGCAGGCGAAGCTCCGCGTCACCGTCGAGGGCCTGATCAAGACCATCGCCGGCGACGGCCGCATCCACACCACCTTCAACCAGACGGTGGCCGCGACCGGCCGTCTCTCCTCCACGGACCCGAACCTGCAGAACATCCCGGTCCGCACGGACGAGGGCCGGGCCATCCGCCGCGGCTTCGTCGTCGGCGAGGGCTTCGAGTCCCTGATGACCGCCGACTACAGCCAGATCGAGCTGCGCGTGATGGCGCACCTCTCCGAGGACGAGGGCCTCATCCAGGCGTTCACCTCCGGCGAGGACCTGCACACCACGGCCGCCTCCCAGGTCTTCGGGGTCGAGCCCACCGCGGTGGACGCGGAGATGCGCCGCAAGATCAAGGCCATGTCGTACGGCCTGGCGTACGGCCTGTCGGCGTTCGGCCTGTCCCAGCAGCTGAACATCGAGGCGGCCGAGGCACGCGCCCTCATGGACGCCTACTTCGAGCGCTTCGGCGGGGTCCGGGACTACCTGCGCCGGGCGGTCGACGAGGCGCGGGCGACGGGCTACACGGCGACGCTCTTCGGGCGCCGCCGCTACCTCCCCGACCTCAACAGCGACAACCGCCAGCGCCGCGAGGCGGCCGAGCGCATGGCCCTCAACGCGCCCATCCAGGGCACGGCGGCGGACATCGTCAAGATCGCCATGCTCAAGGTGGACGACGCGCTGCGGGCCGCGGACCTCAGGTCCCGCATGCTCCTCCAGGTCCACGACGAGATCGTGCTGGAGATCGCCCGCGGCGAGCGCACCGCCGTCGAGGAGATCGTCCGCCACCAGATGGCTCACGCCGTCGACCTCCGCGCCCCCCTGGACGTCTCGGTCGGCGTCGGCCCGGACTGGGAGTCGGCGGCCCACTAGCCACGACGTCCGGACCCAGAGGGCCGCTGTACGCCGACGGGGGTACGGCGGCCCCTTCATCAGGCCCGTCCGGGGCACTGCCGTCGCACCGCCGGTCACCCTGGCCGGGCGGACTGGGGGTTCTCTCGCCGCACCGCCGGCGGGGCTGACCGGGGTGCCGGGCCCACCGTCGCCCCGTGACTCGGTATCCGCCAGGACCACGAGGGGGCGGCGCCTTCACCAGGGCCGGCCAGGGCTCCGCTGCCGTACCGCCGGTTCCCCCAGCCGGGCCGACCTGGCTCCGCTGCCGCACCGCCGCTCACCCCCCGACCGGGCGGACCGAGGGTTCTCTCGCCGTGCCCCCGGCCACCCCCCGACGGGGCCGATCGGCGGTGTCGAACCCGCCCTCGCCCCGTGACTCGGGATCCGCCCGGGCCAGAAGGGCGGGGGCCCGTTCGTCAGGGTCGGTCTGGGGCTCCGCCGCCGCACGCCTGGCCCCCCACCGGGCCAACCGGGGGTTCTCTCGCCGCACCGCCGCTTACCCCCCCAGCCGGGCCGACCGTGGGTTCTCCCGCCGTACCGCCGGTCACCCTCCCGGCGGGGCCGATCGGCGGTGTCGAGTCCGCCCCCGTCCCGTGACTCGTAATCCGCCCGGACCACGACGTCGGTGGAACCCCCGGAGGGCCGTCACTCACGTGGCCCCCGCCAAAACGCCCCGCACCCCCCGCAGCCGCAAAACTGCGGGCATGGGTATACGCACGCTTCACCGCCGGACGCCCGAGGCAGTCACCCGGGCCTGGGCGGACACCGCCTCGGCGCAGGTCATGACCGCCTCGCCGGTCCCGGCCCTCGCGGCCGACGCAAGCACCGCCCGCATCCCGGCCGACCTCGCCACGACCGTGCGCAGGGTCGCCGCGCACGTCCGGCGCCGGCTCGCCGACCGGACCACCCGTACCGGCCACGCCCCGGACCGGCACCAGTGGGCCGACCTGGCCCGCGGCTATCTCGCGCTCGCGTTCACCGTGCTGCCGAGATCGCGCCCCCGGCGCACTCTCACGGTCTTCGTCGCCTCCGTCACCGAGCGACCGGCCGCTCCCGGCCCGCACCGACCAGCGCGCCGGGATCCCCGGAAACCGGAGCCGGGCGCCACACCCTGACCCCGGCGGCGTACACCACCAGCCCGACGAGCATTCCCGCGCCCGCCCCGAAGCACAGGGTGGGCACCAGAG
>NZ_JBSGDB010000445.1:0-7222 GCF_053602155.1 Streptomyces sp. NPDC004561 | reverse complement strand
AGCACGAAGCCGTCCTCGCCGGAGACGGCCGACCCCGCCTGCCGCCCCCGCCGGTCGATCAGCGTGACCTTGGCGCGGGCGACCGGGACCCCGGAGGCGTCCAGCACCCGGCCGCGGAAGCCCCGCAGCACCTCCTCGGCCCGCTCCAGCACCGCGTCCTCCTCGCTGCTCGCCCGAAGCTGCGTGTGCTGCTCGGCCGGACGGACGGCCTTCGGCAGGAACAGCGCGAGCAGCAGGCCCACCGCCACGGCGCCCGTGGCGATCAGGAAGGAGACCCGGAAGCCGTGCATGGTGGGGATCTCGATGCCGCCCACGTCGTTGGCCGTGTTGGCGAGCACCATGCCGATGACGGCGCTGGAGACGGACGTGCCGATGGACCGCATCAGGGTGTTGAGACCGTTGGCCGCGCCGGTCTCCGAGGCCGGGACCGCGCCGACGATCAGCGCGGGCAGCGAGGAGTAGGCGAGTCCGATGCCCGCGCCGAGGATCACCGACGTGACGATCGTCTGCCAGGCCGCGTCCATCAGGCCGAGGCCGCCGCCGTAGCCGATGGCGATGACCATCAGGCCGGTGATCAGGGTGACCTTGGGGCCGAAGCGGGCGGACAGCCGGGCGTAGACCGGGGCCGTGAACATCATCGTCAGGCCCAGCGGGGCCACGCACAGACCGGCGACGACCATGGACTGGCCGAGGCCGTAGCCGGTGGCCTTCGGCAGCTGGAGCAGCTGGGGCAGGACCAGGGAGACGACGTAGAACGCGACGCCGACCATGATCGACGCGAGGTTGGTGAAGAGCACGGCGGGGCGGGCGGTGGTGCGCAGGTCGACCAGCGGCGCCTTGACGCGCAGTTCGAACAGGCCCCACAGGAGGAGCACGACGACGGACGCGGCGAACAGGCCGAGCGTGGTCCCCGAGGACCAGCCCCAGTCGCTGCCCTTGGTGATGGGCAGCAGGAGCAGCACCAGGCCGGTGGAGAGGCCAAGGGCGCCGAGCAGGTCGAAGCTGCCCTCGGCGCGCATCGGGGACTCGGGCACGGCGAGCAGGGTGAGGACGATGGCGAGCACGCCGAGGCCGGCGGCGCCGTAGAACAGCACGTGCCAGTTCGCGTGCTCGGCGACCAGGGCCGCGGCGGGCAGCGCGAGGCCGCCGCCGACGCCGATCGAGGAGCTCATCAGGGCCATGGCCGAGCCGAGCCGCTCGCGCGGCAGCATGTCCCGCATCAGGCCGATGCCGAGCGGTATCGCGCCCATGGCGAAGCCCTGGAGGGTGCGGCCCACGATCATGGTGAGCAGCTGGCTGGTGAGCGCGCTGACCAGGGCGCCGACCACCATCACGGCGAGGCTGAGGATCAGCATGCGCCGCTTGCCGTAGAGGTCGCCGAGCCGGCCCATGATCGGGGTGGCCACGGCGCCGGACAGGAGCGTCGAGGTGAGGACCCAGGTGGCGTTGCTGGGGGCGGTGCCCAGCAGCTGCGGCAGGTCCTTGATGACCGGCACGAGCAGGGTCTGCATCACCGCGACCACGATGCCCGCGAAGGCGAGGACGGGTACGACGGCCCCGCTCGCTCCCCGGGCCCGCTGGTCGGTCGTCGCGTGGGTCATTGAGTGAGGCCTCCCGTAGACACAAGTGCCGGGTAAACCTCGTATGCACAGGCAACTATTCCGTTGCTTCGGGCCTCTAACGGATCCTTGACCCTCTCATGGTTTTCTGATCCGCCGTCAGGGATGGCGGGTTTGTGGAACGCGTTCTAGTCTGCCCGCCATGAAGGCCTATGTAGCCGGGGTCGGGATGACCAGGTTCGAGAAGCCCGAGACCCGTGACTGGCAGTACTGGGACATGGTGCGGGAGGCGGGCGGCGCGGCCCTCGCCGACGCCGGGATCGCGTACGGCGATGTGGAACAGGTTCCCATCGGCTACTGCTTCCAGCCCTCGACCGCCGGCCAGCGCGCCGTGTACGAGCTGGGGCTCACCGGCATCCCCGTCTACAACGTCAACAACAACTGCGCGACCGGCGCGACGGCGCTCATGCTGGCCCGGCAGCTCGTCGAGGGCGGCGCAGCCGACTGCGTGCTCGCGCTGGGCTTCGAGAAGATGCGCAGGGGAGCGCTCGGCGCGGCGGCCGACGGCGGGGACTTCGCGACGTCCCCCGTCGCCCGGCACTACGGCGTCATGGCCGCCCGGCACGGTTTCGAGGCCACCCCGCCGACCGCCCAGATCTTCGGCGCCGCGGCCCGCGAGCACATGGAGCGGTACGGCACCACCGAGGCGCAGCTCGCCGCCGTCGCCGCCAAGAACCACCGGCACTCCGCGCACAATCCGAACGCCCAGTTCCGGGACGTGTACGAGATCGACGAGATCCTCGCCGCGCGCACCGTGCACCGGCCGCTGACCAAGCTCCAGTGCTCGCCCACCTCGGACGGCGCGGCGGCGGCCGTGGTGGTGTCGGAGCGGTTCGCCGAGCGGCGCTCCCTCACCGGACTCGCCGAGATCGCCGGGCAGGCGATGGCCACGGACACCGAGGAGTCCTTCGCGTCCGGCTCCTGCGTCGACGTCGTCGGGCAGCCCATGAGCCGGACGGCCGCCCGCCGGGCCTTCGAGCGCGCCGGCCTCGGCATCGGGGACGTCGACGTGATCGAACTGCACGACTGCTTCTCCGTCAACGAACTGCTCACGTACGAGGCCCTCGGCATGTGCGCGCCGGGGGAGTCCGGGAAGCTGGTCGAGTCCGGCGCGACCACGTACGGCGGCCGCTGGGTGGTGAACCCCTCCGGCGGGCTGATCTCCAAGGGGCATCCGCTGGGTGCGACCGGGCTCGCGCAGGCGGCCGAGCTGGTGTGGCAGCTGCGCGGCGAGGCCGGGGCGCGGCAGGTGCCGGGAGCGCGGGTGGGGCTCGCGCACAACATCGGACTGGGCGGGGCGGCGGTGGTGACGCTGGTCCGGGCGGTGTAGGCCGTACGACCGAGGCGCCGGTGGGGCCAAAAGCCGATGCAAGGACCGTAACCGGGTTGAGAGCATGACGCCCATGCTGGAAGCCGCCGACGCCTCGCCCCTCATATCCCGCCGTACGACGCCGCCCCCCACCTGGCTGGTGGTGGCCCTCGCGTGCGCCGGACAGTTCCTCGTCGTGCTCGACGTGTCCGTCGTGAACGTCGCGCTGCCGTCGATGCGCACGGATCTCGGCCTGAGCGCCTCGGGCCTGCAGTGGGTGGTGAACGCGTACGCCATCGCCTTCGCCGGGTTCATGCTGCTCGGCGGCCGGGCCGGCGACCTCTACGGCCGCAAGCGGATGTTCCTGGTGGGGCTCGGCCTGTTCACCCTGGCCTCGCTGGGCGGCGGCCTGGCCCAGGAGGGCTGGCAGCTGCTGCTGGCGCGGGCCGCGCAGGGACTCGGCGCGGCCGTGCTGGCGCCCTCCACGCTGACGCTGCTGACGGCGGCCGTGCCGGAGGGTCCGGCCCGGGCACGGGCGATCGCGACGTGGACCGCGGTGGGCGCGGGCGGCGGCGCCGCGGGCGGACTCGTCGGCGGGGTGCTCGTGGACGTGCTGTCCTGGCGGTGGGTGCTGCTGATCAACGTGCCCGTCGGCGTGGTGGTCCTGGCCGGCTCGGCGCTGTGGCTGACGGAGAGCCGGGCCGGGGACGGGCGGCGCCTCGACCTGCCCGGCGCGCTGCTCGTCACGGCCGGCCTGGGCACCCTGGCCTACGGCATCTCGCAGACACGGGCCGAGGGCTGGACGGCGCCCGCCACGCTCGGGCCGCTGCTCGCCGGGCTGCTGCTGCTCGGCCTGTTCCTGCTGGCCGAGGCGCGTACGGCGGCCCCGCTGATGCCCCTCGGCCTGCTGAAGGTGCGCCCGGTGGCGTCGGCGAACGCGGCGATGTTCGTCTCCGGCTCGGCGATGTTCTGCATGTGGTACTTCATGACGCTGTACGCCCAGAACGTGCTCGGCTACTCGCCGCTGGAGGCCGGTGCCGCCCTCGTGCCCAGCTCGCTGTCCGTGGTCGTCGGCTCCAAGCTGGCGCCGCGCCTGATGCGGGCGGCGGGCGCGCGGACCGTGGCGGTGCTGGGCACGCTGGTGGCCGCGGCGGGCTTCGGCTGGCAGTCGACCATGAGCGCCCACGAGGCGTACGTCACCGCGATCATGGTCCCGGGCATGCTGATGATGCTCGGCGCGGGCCTGGCCACGACCCCGCTCGCCGCCCTGGCCACCTCGGGGGCCGCCCCGGGCGAGGCCGGTGTGGTCTCGGGACTCGTCAACACCTCCCGCACCATGGGGGGTTCGCTCGGGCTCGCCGTGATGTCGACCGTGGCAGCGACCGGGACGGGCGGCGGGGGCGGCGCCGGGGCGCTGACGGACGGCTACGCGCTGGCCTTCCGGGCGAGCACGGCGGTGCTGCTGGGCGGGGCGGTGCTGATGCTGCTGTGGCTGCCGCGGAGAATTTCTGCGGCTTCCCGGGGATGAGGCAACGTTCCGGGCCGCTCGTGGACTCCTTCTGACATCTAGGGAGGTGCCCATGGGGGACGGGAAGCAGGCTCGGAGCGAGGAGTTCCAGAGCTTCGTGGTCGGCCGCTGGCCGCGGCTGATGCGTACGGCATTTCTCCTCACGGGGGAGCAGCACGCCGCCGAGGACCTGGTCCAGTCGACCCTGGAGCGGGTCTATGTGTCCTGGCGCAAGGTCGGCGCGGCCGACGACCCGGAGGCGTATGTACGGCGCGTGATGATCAACCTCCATGCGCGCAGGCACAGAAGGAAGCTCAAGGAGTTCCTGGCCCCGAGGGACGACTCGGGCCTGGTGCGCGAGGTGGCCGACACGGGGGACCGGATCGCGCAGGCCGACGACCGCGGCGCGCTGCTCAAGGCGCTCGCCCAACTGCCCCTGCGGCAGCGGGAGGCGGTCGTCCTGCGCTACTGGGAGGACCTGACGGAGACCCAGGCGGCCCAGGCGATGGGCTGCTCGGTCGGCACGGTGAAGAGCAACGCGGCCCGGGGGATCGCGAAACTCCGTGCCATACCGGCACTGGCCGAGACGGTGATGCACGGAGGGCGGAAGTGATGAGCGCGGACCGGGAGAACCACGACATGACGCAGCGGGACATCGCCCTCCTCCTCGCGGACGCGGCGGACGAGGTCGAGATCGGCATAGCCCCCGTCGAGGCCCTCGTCCGCGGCGGCCGCCGCCGCAGAGCGCGACGCTGGGCGGTGGCAGCGGCCACGGCGCTGGTACTGGCGGGGTCGACGGGCGCGACCCTCGCGGTGACGGGGCTGCCCGGCGATGGGCACGCTGACCGGACGGCACCGGTGGCGATCCGTCCGACGCCGGTGCGGGCCCGGCATGTGGACGAGCCCCGGCGCACGGTCCTGGCCAGGGGCCAGTACCAGGGCAAGCAGTGGCGCGCGGAGCTCCAGGTGTGGGAGGCCCCGCGCAACCGGGCGGAGGCCGTCAGGCAGTACGACGCGATGAGCAGAGGGGGACTGCAACCGGCGGAGACCCGCAAGCCGGCCGACCTGATCGGCAGGATCTCCTTCTTCGTCACCCGTGCCTGGGGCGACCACAGCCCGCAGCAGGTCATGTTCAACACCTTGGAGAGATGGGACCGTCCGACGGGCACCGACCTCGAAGCCGCGGCCACGCGTCTGGGCTGGGGCCCGGAGAGTTCCGGACGGCTGGTGATCGGAGAGGTGGCCCAGACCGCCGGCCAGGTCAAGTGCACCTGGGACGACGGCACCAGCATGGTGGCGGTGCCCCGGGCGGCCGCCGGAGCCCCGTCGAACTGGTTCGTGTGTGTGGCACCCGAGGGCAGGCACTACCAGCAGGCGGAGGTGATCCGGTGACCGAGGCCGGCCAGGCCGTCGCTCACAACCAGCCCTGCTGCCGCGCTTCCCGTACCGCCTCCGCGCGGTTGCGGGTGCCCGTCTTCCCGATCGCCGAGGACAGGTAGTTGCGCACGGTGGACTCCGACAGATGGAGCCGGCCGGCGATGTCGGCGACCGTCGCCCCGTCCACGGCCGCCTTCAGCACGTCGCACTCACGGGCCGTCAGCGGATTCGGCCCGGCGCTGAGCGCGGCCGCGGCCAGCGCCGGATCGACCACGGTCTCCCCGGCGAGCACCCGCCGGATCGCCACCGCCAGCTCCTCCACCGGTCCGTCCTTGACGAGGAACCCGGCGGCCCCGGCCTCCATGGCCCGGCGCAGATAGCCGGGCCGGCCGAAGGTGGTGAGGATCAGCACCCGGCAGTCGGGCGCCCGCTTCCGCAGCTCGGCCGCCGCGTCCAGGCCGCTGATGCCCGGCAGTTCGATGTCCAGCAGGGCCACGTCCGGCCGATGGGTGAGCACGGCGTCCACGATGGCGTCGCCCGAGGACAGCTGCGCCACCACGTCGATGTCCTCCTCCAGGCCGAGCAGCAGGGCGAGAGCGCCGCGCATCATGCCCTGGTCCTCGGCGAGCAGAACCCGGATGGACGTGGCGGTCCGACCGTCCCGGGGCATCTCGTTCATGGGCTCAGCGTACGGCCGACCGCTGGGCACGGCGGGGCACAGGGGCCGCCTCGTGCCCGGTCCGTCCATGGGACGTCCGCCCGGGCCGACTCCGGCATCCCGGCCGACGCCGCCGCCGTCCAGGCGAACATCGTGTCCGCCGGCTACGGCGGCGCGACCGGCAGCACCGGCACGCCGAGCCCCGGCTCCGAGATCTCGCTGCGCGCCACGACCTCCTGCTGCACCACCGACTACGTCCGCCACCAGACGGACGGCACCGCCCAGTTCCGGGCCGACGCCACCTTCTGCCCGGGGACCGGAAAGAGCGGCACCGGCGCCTCGTTCGCCTCGTACGACTACCCGACGCGATACCCGCGCCACTACGACTACGGCGTCTACATAGCGAGCGACGGCGGTGCCAACGCCTTGGACAGCGGCACCTCGTGGGCCGACGACGTGAGCTGGGCGGTCAGCGGGCCCTGGGCGCCGTAACCCCGGCCGCCGACAACTCCTCCGAGTCGACCGGGAGTTCGGCGCTCACCGTGAAGCCGCCGCGCGGCGACGGGCCGGCCGTGAGGGAGCCGCCCGCCGCCGCGAGGCGCTCGGTCAGCCCCTTCAGGCCCGTACCACCGATGCCCTCGCGGTGCCGGCTGACGGCCTCGCCGGTGCCGTCGTCGGTGACCGTCAGCCGGACCCGCTCGGCGGCGCTGTCGACGGTGATCTCGCAGCGGCCCGCGTCGCTGTGCCGGACC
>NZ_JBSGDB010000444.1:0-7237 GCF_053602155.1 Streptomyces sp. NPDC004561 | reverse complement strand
CGAGCCGTACCCGCGCCATGACGGCGGCACCGACCACCGGGGCGGCGACGGCCAGGGCGACTCGGCGAAGATGCGGTGGTCGTCCACGACCAGGACTCGGATACGAACCACGAAACCCCCTTCCCCAGGCTCCGCGTGGAGCAGGGGATCTGCGCGGGTGATCTGCACGGGGACGACACTCGCGGAAAGGACACCCGTCCGCGCGGCCGCCGCCGTCGCGGAAACTGCTACCCCCACCACGGGCGCCGAACCCGCCTGTCTCGCCCCCTGATCGGCACCGGCCCCCACCGGTGCTGTTCCTCAGAGTACGGATGGGAGACGACAGCGGAAGGTGATTTGCAGAACTGGCCGTCCGGCGCGTTTATGGTGTGCCGCATGTTTCGTATTGAGGCGGAAGTCGACAAGGACCGACGTGATCTGCTCCGCTCGCGGCTGCGGGAGACCAACACGGCGGCCTCCCCCGTGATGGCGGCCCTGCGCGGCACGCCCGGCGAACGCGAGGTCCCGCTGCACGTGTGGGCCCTGGACACCGCCGGCGACCTCGCGGGCGGCCTGGTCGGCCACACCTGGACCAGCTGGCTGCACGTCGCCTACCTGTGGGTCGACGCCCGCCACCGCGGCACGGGCCTCGGCTCCCAACTGCTCGCCGAGGCCGAGCGCATCGCCGCAGCCGACCGCGCCTGCACTGCGTCCCGCCTGGAGACCTGGGACTTCCAGGCACCGGAGTTCTACCGGAAACAGGGCTACGAGGTGGTGTCGGTGATCCCCGACTACCCGCCGGGCATCACCGAGTACACCCTCACGAAGCACCTGACCTGACCGCGGTCGCTCCACCGGCATCCGACAGACCGTCAGCCCCGCGCAGGTGTACGGGGCTGACGAGACCGGCGAACGGGTCAGGCCAGCCGCCGGGCCCCCGCCGAGGGGACCGCCTCGAAGACGCGCGGTGCCGTGTGGCCGGCCGCGGCGAAGGCCTCCCGCACCGCCTTGGTGAGGGTGTCCACGTCGGACGCCTCGGCCAGGACGATCGCCGAGCCGCCGAAGCCGCCGCCGGTCATCCGGGCGCCGAGGGCGCCGGCCGCCAGCGCGGTGTCGACGACCAGGTCCAATTCGGGGCAGGAGATACGGAAGTCGTCGCGCAGGGAGGCGTGACCCTCGGTCAGGACCGGGCCGATGGCACGGGTCTCGCCGGCGTGCAGGAGCTCCACCACCCGCTCCACCCGCCGGTCCTCGGTGACGACGTGCCGGACCAGCCGGCGGACCTCCTCCTCGTCGCCGAGCCGGGCCAGGGCCGCGTCGAGTTCGGCGTACGGGACGTCACGGAGGGCGTCGACGCCCAGCAGGGCCGCGCCCTTCTCGCAGCCGGCCCGGCGCTTGCCGTACTCGCCGCCGCTGTGGGCGTGCTTGACCTGGGTGTCGACCACCAGCAGACGCAGGCCCTCGGCCGCCAGGTCGAAGGGGATCTGCCGCTGGGAGAGGTCACGGGTGTCGAGGAAGAGGGCGTGGCCCTCCCCGCAGCACGCCGACGCCGTCTGGTCCATGATCCCGGTCGGCGCGCCGACGTAGACGTTCTCGGCGCGCTGGCACAGCCGGGCCAGCTTCCAGCGCCGCAGGCCGAGGCCGTACAGGTCGTCCAGCGCGAGCGCGATCACCACCTCCAGGGCGGCGGAGGAGGACAGGCCCGCGCCGGTCGGGACGGTCGAGGACAGATGGACGTCCGCGCCGGTGATCTCGTGCCCCGCCTCGCGCAACGCCCAGACCACGCCCGCCGGGTACGCCGTCCACTCCCGGTCGCTCCCCGGGGCGAGCGCGTCCAGGGACAGCTCCACGACCCCGCCCTCGACGTCCGCCGAGTGCAGGCGCAGCAGACCGTCCTCCCGGCGGGAGACCGCCGCGACCGCCTGGTGCGGCAGCGCGAACGGCATCACGAACCCGTCGTTGTAGTCGGTGTGCTCGCCGATCAGGTTGACCCGGCCCGGCGCCGCCCACACTCCCTCCGGCCGCGTCCCGTACAGCTCGGTGAAGCGCTCCGCGACCTGCTGTGCTGCCCCCACTACTGCCCCCTGGCGATGTGTTGTGCGAACTCCCACGCGTCCGCGACGATCCCCGCGAGATCCGCGCGGGTCGGGTTCCAGCCCAGTTTCTCGCGGGCCGTGTCCGCCGAGGCGACCAGGACCGCCGGGTCGCCGCCCCGGCGCGGGGCGACCACCTCGGGGATCGGGTGGCCGGTGACCTCGCGGACGGTCTCGATGACCTGGCGCACCGAGAAGCCCTCGCCGTTGCCGAGGTTGCAGATCAGGTGCTCGCCGGGCCGCGCGGCCTGCAGGGCCAGCAGATGGGCCTCGGCGAGGTCGGCGACGTGGATGTAGTCGCGGACGCAGGTGCCGTCGGGGGTCGGGTAGTCGTCGCCGTAGACGGAGATCGCGTCGCGCCGGCCCTGGGCGACCTGGAGGACGAGCGGGATCAGGTGCGACTCGGGGTCGTGGCGCTCGCCGTACGTGCCGTAGGCGCCCGCCACGTTGAAGTAGCGCAGGGAGACCGCCGCGAGGCCGTGGGCACCGGCCTCGCTGGTGATCATGTGGTCGACGGCGAGCTTGGTGGCGCCGTAGGGGTTGGTCGGCTTCGTCGGGGCGGTCTCCACGATCGGGACCTGCTCCGGCTCGCCGTAGGTCGCCGCCGTGGAGGAGAAGACGAGCCGGCGCACGCCCGCGTCGCGCATGGCGCCGAGCAGGGCCATGCTGCCGGCGACGTTGTTGTCCCAGTACTTCTCGGGCTTCACCACCGACTCGCCGACCTGCGAGGACGCGGCGAAGTGCAGCACGCCGTCGTAGGAGGGGTCGAGCCACTTGGCGGCGTCGCGGATGTCGCCCTCGACGAAGGCCGCGCCGGCCGGGACGCCCGCGCGGAAGCCGGTGGAGAGGTTGTCGAGGACGGTGACCTCGTGGCCGGCCTCCAGCAGGTGCTGGGACACGACACTGCCGACGTAACCCGCGCCACCCGTCACCAGGTACTTCATGAACTCGCTACCTCTCGCAGTCGCTCGGCCGCGCGCTCCGGCGGCACGTCGTTGATGAACACGCTCATGCCGGACTCGGAACCCGCGAGAAACTTCAGCTTGCCGGAAGTGCGGCGGATGGTGAAAAGCTCGAGGTGGAGCGCGAAGTCGTCGCGGGTCACACCGTCGAACCCCGCCAGCGGGCCGAACGGGGCCTGGTGCCAGCCCGCGATGTAGGGCGTCGGGGGGTCGTCCACGGAGCCCTCCCCCGCGTCCCGCCCGCCGAAGATCCGGTCGAAGCGCCTCAAGAGTTCCAGATAGACCTGGGGGAATTCTGTGCGCGCCGCCTCGTCGAGCGCGAGCAGATCCGGCACCCGGCGCTTCGGGTACAGGTGGACCTCGTACGGCCAGTGCGCCGCGTACGGCACGAAGGCCGCCCAGTGCTCACCCTCCAGGACGACCCGCTCCCCGGCCAGTTCCCGCTCCAGGACGGCGTCGAACAGGTTCTCCCCGCCGGTCGCCTCCTTGTGGGCGGCGAGCGAGCGGAGCATCAGCGCCGTGCGGGGCGTGGTGAACGGGTAGGCGTAGATCTGGCCGTGCGGATGACCGAGGGTGACACCGATCTCCTCGCCCCGGTTCTCGAAGCAGAACACCTGCTCGACGGAGGGCAGGTGCGACAGTTCCGAGGTGCGGTCCGTCCACGCGTCGAGCACCAGGCGCGCCTGCTCGTCGCCGAGGTCGGCGAAGGACGCCTCGTGGTCGGAGGTGAAGCAGACGACCTCGCAGCGCCCGGAGTCGCCGGCGAGCGAGGGGAACCGGTTCTCGAAGACGACGACGTCGTACGAGGAGTCCGGGATCTCGCTGAGCCGGTCGACCCGCGTCGGGCACAGCGGGCACTCGTCGGCCGGCGGATGGTAGGTGCGGCCCTGCCGGTGCGAGGCGACGGCCACGGTGTCGCCGAGCAGCGGGTCGCGGCGGATCTCGGACGTGGTGACCGTACGGTCCAGCGGGCGGCGGTCGACCGCGTCGCGCACGGTGTCGTCCCGAAGGTCGTAGTAGATCAGCTCACGACCGTCGGCCAGCCGGGTCGAGGTCTTCTTCACGCCGGACTCCTTGGTCAGCCCCTGAGGGGTGTCCGCACCCAATCACTCAACACAATCAAACATAACAGACCACAACCAGACAACGTCTAGGATCATCACAATCAAACAAAGAACATCAACAGAAGTGTTCAATATCTGAACGTAGAGGCGTAGGTTCCGCTCTGATCAGTTCGCGCAACGAAGCGAGTTCCTCATGCAAACCCCCACATACGCACACACGTATCTGGCGGCGGGCCTACGGCTCCCCACCAACTGGCTGGACTACACGATCCTGGCGATCTACTTCGTCGTCGTGCTCGGCATCGGCTTCGCGGCGCGTCGGTCGGTGAAGACCAGCCTGGACTTCTTCCTGTCAGGACGCTCGCTGCCCGCCTGGATCACCGGCCTCGCCTTCATCTCGGCGAACCTGGCGGCCACCGAGATCCTCGGCATGGCCGCCAACAGCGCCCAGTACGGCGCCTACACCGTGCACTGGTACTGGATCGGCGCCATCCCCGCCATGGTGTTCCTCGGCCTGGTGATGATGCCCTTCTACTACGGCAGCAAGGTCCGCTCGGTCCCCGAGTTCCTGCTACTGCGCTTCGACCGGGCCGCCCACCTGCTCAGTTCGATCCTGTTCGCGTTCGCGGCCATCCTGATCGCCGGCGTCAACCTCTACGCCCTGGCGATCGTCGTGCAGGCCCTGCTCGGCTGGCCCCAGTGGGTCGCCATCGTGGTCGCCGGCGCCTTCGTGCTCGCGTACATCACCCTGGGCGGTCTGTCCTCGGCGATCTACAACGAGGTGCTCCAGTTCTTCGTGATCCTGGCCGCGCTCATCCCGATCACCGTGCTCGGCCTGAAGAAGGTCGGCGGCTGGCACGGCCTGACCGACAAGCTCACGGCGAGCCACGGCCACGACTTCACCACCGCCTGGGGCGGCACCGGCATCGGCAGCGCCAACCCGCTCGGCGCCAACTGGCTGACCATCGTCCTCGGCCTCGGCTTCGTGCTGTCCTTCGGCTACTGGACCACCAACTTCGCCGAGGTGCAGCGCGCCCTGTCCGCGAAGAACCTCTCCGCCGGGCAGCGGACCCCGCTGATCGCCGCCTACCCGAAGATCTTCATCGTCTTCCTGGTGATGATCCCGGGCCTGGTCGCCGCCGCGGTCGTCCCGCACTTCGGCACCGCCGGCTCCGGCTACCAGTACAACGACGCCATCCCCTACCTGATGCAGGAACTGCTGCCCAACGGCGTCCTCGGCATCGCGGTCACCGGTCTGCTCGCGGCCTTCATGGCCGGCATGGCGGCCAACGTGTCGTCCTTCAACACCGTGTTCACGAACGACATCTGGGCCAAGTACGTGATGCCCGGCCGCGAGGACTCGTACTACGTCCGCTTCGGCCGGCTGATCACGGTGGTCGGCGTGTGCGCCTCCGTCGGCACCGCGTTCCTCGCGTCCTCGTTCTCGAACATCATGGCCTACCTGCAGACGCTGTTCTCCTTCTTCAACGTGCCGATGTTCGTCGTCTTCATCGTCGGCATGTTCTGGAAGCGGGCGTCCGCCAAGGCCGGCTTCTGGGGCCTGCTCGCCGGCACCGTCACCGCGATGGTCAACTACTTCGTCCTCTACAAGAAGGGGATCATCTCCATCCCCTCCGACCAGGGCGCCAACTTCGTCTCCGCGATCGCCGGCTTCGTGGCCGGCGCGGTCGTCATGTTCCTGGTGTCCCTGTTCACCCGGCCGAAGCCGGCCGAGGAACTGCGGGGCCTGGTCTACGGCACCCGCTCCCCCGGCATGTCCGAGCCGCCCGCCCCCGGCGACGACGCCTGGTACCGCCGGCCCGCCCTGCTGGGCTGGGGCGCGGTCGTCCTGGCCGCCGCCTGCTACATCCCGTTCTCGTTCTGACGCGGGAGGATCGAGGAAACCATGTCCGAGCACTCCGAACACCCCCGCCGTCCCGACCACTACACCGAGGACCACGTCGCGCGGGAGGTCGCCGAACTGCAGAGCAGGTCCGCGACCGCGGCCCGCATCTTCGACCTGCGCCGCATCATCGGCGGCCTCTTCGTGGTCTACGGCGTCATCGTCACGATCACCGGCATCACCGACTCCCAGTCCGCGATCGACAAGGCCCAGGGCGTCAACATCAACCTCTGGACCGGGATCGGCATGCTCCTGCTGGGCGTCTTCTTCCTGGCCTGGCTGAAGCTGCGCCCCACTCCCCCGCCGCTCCCCCCGGAGGGGCTGCCGGAGGGGAAGGGGGACGACGAGTAGGCGCCGCCGCCCGCGGGCGCGCGGGGGCCGATCAGCGCGGCCCCCGCGCCCCTTCGGGCGCCTACTCCGGACGGGCGTCGAGCGGTCCCGCCCGGTCCAGCAGGCCCGTTCGCGCGGCCAGCGCCGCCGCCTCCAGCCGTGAGCCGACGCCCAGCTTCATCAGCACCCGCTGCACATGCGTCCGTGCCGTACTCGGCGCGATCCCCATCCCGGCGGCGATCAGCCGGGTGTCCTCGCCCTCGGCCACCCTGACCAGCACCTCCACCTCCCGCGGCGTCAGCACCTGCAACAGCCGCTGAGCCTCGTCGTCCGGCTGCGCGGCAGGGTTGAGCAGCTCGCCGAAGGCCCCCTGCAGCAACTGCGGGGCCACCGCCGCCTCGCCCGCCCGCGCCTTCATGATCGCCCGCTCGACGCCCTCGATCCGCTCGTCGTGCCGCACATACCCGGACGCGCCCGCGGCGAAGGCCGCGGCGATCCCCCGCGGCGACGGCACCGGCCCCAGCACCAGGACGGCCACCTGAGGCCGCTCCCGCTTGATCTTCACCACCGGGTCGAAGGCCCCCGGCTCGGCCGGCGCCGCCGTGCCCAGCAGACACACCTCCGGCGCCCGCGCGATCACCAGATCCGCCGCGCCCGCGGCCGGCGCCGCCGCCGCGAGCACCCGGTGCCCGCGCAGCTTCAACGCGGACGCCAGCGCCTCCGCGAGCAGGCGATGGTCGTCGACGACCATGAGCCGCACTCCCATAGAGCAACCCCCCAGTCCCCCCCATGGATGCCCCACTATGGACGCCCACCGGTTCCGAAGGACAGAGGGCCCCCCGGCACCTCGCATCCATGCCCCCGGAAGCTACACGCTTGTTCGACGTCGCGCTGCCCCAAATGATG
>NZ_JBSGDB010000443.1:0-7271 GCF_053602155.1 Streptomyces sp. NPDC004561 | reverse complement strand
GCTCCCGGATCGGTGGCGGCTCAGTGGCCGGTCTCCCCGCCGTTGTCCCTGCGGTCGAGGGCGCGCTGGAGGGCGGCGGCGGCGTTCTTGCGGTCGGAGTCGCTCGCGTGGGACACGTGGCGGACTCGGCGGCGGACGGTCGTCTCGGCCATGGAAATCGACTCCTTCGGCAACCTGGAGTATGGCGATGAGGGGATACGAGACGCCGGATGGGGCGGGGAGCGACGGCCGCAGGGGTTGCCTGCACGGGCCCGGCTCACGACCGCCATTCGCTTGATCGAGCGAGACGTTCGGCTTCTACAAAACTAAGGGAGCAGGCCGCTTCTGTCTGCCCAATTACTCGGACTTCCTACTATCTGAGACGGCGGACCGGGTCACACCGCCCTGAACTGGCCTTTCGTGCGTTCAGGGGTGTCTCCGGCCGAGGCGGCGCGGGGGGGAATCCCGGTCCGGGCGGTGCGGCCGGCCGTCAGGTGATGTCCCCGTCCCGCCAGTCGAACACCAGCTCATGGGCCGGGTCGAGCGGTCCGGCGAGCGCGGGCCGCACATAAACGCCGCCCTCCTCCTCCGGCAGCCGCACGATCCCGTGCGGGCCGAGGGCGTGCACCTGCCCGCTCCACCGCCGCCAGCCCCGGGCGGCGTACAGCGGGGCGCCGTCCTCGCTCGCGGCCAGCGCGCCGAGGTCGTAGGCCCGGTCGATCACCCGCTCCAGCTCCGCCGTCACCCGCCCGCCGAGCCCGGTGCGCCGCACATCGCCCCGCACGGCGACGGCCTCCACGTACCCGGCGCGCAGCCAGCGCCCCCGGTGCCGGATCCGGCGCAGCACGACGGCCCCGTGCGCGGCTAGCCCGGCGTCGTCATGGACGAGCACGTGCAGGCCCCCGAGCGCGTGGTCCCAGTCCTCGTCGGAGAAGTCCCCGTCGAACGCCTCGCCCAAGAGGGCACGGACGGCGCGGAGTTCGGCGGGGCCGAGGCCGGCGGTGTGGACGAGGCGGAGACGGGGGGCCATGACTCCAGTATCACCCCTAACCTCTAAAATGCGCTTGACAAGTTAGGTGCGGCTGCCGGTGCCGGCGCCGACCGAGAAGCGGAGGCGGCCCCGGAGCCGTCGCCGGGTCCGGACATGGCTACGGGCCGGGAAGCCTGCTCGGATGTCAGGCTTCCCGGCCCGGGTTCGCTGGGGCTGATCAGCCCATGTGCGGGTAGCTGTAGTCGGTCGGCGGGACCAGGGTCTCCTTGATGGCGCGGGTCAGCGTCCAGCGCAGGAGGTTCTGGGGGGCACCGGCCTTGTCGTTGGTGCCGGAGGCGCGGCCGCCGCCGAAGGGCTGCTGGCCGACGACGGCGCCGGTCGACTTGTCGTTGATGTAGAAGTTGCCGGCCGCGTAGCGGAGCTTCTCCATCGTGTGGGCCGCGGCGGCACGGTCGTTCGAGATGACCGCGCCGGTCAGGGCGTAGTCGGAGACCGACTCCATCTGCTCCAGCATCTCGTCGTACTTGTCGTCCTCGTAGACGTAGACGCCGAGGACCGGGCCGAAGTACTCCGTCCGGAAGATCTCGTTCTCCGGGTCGGTGGACTCGATGACGGTCGGGCGGACGAAGTAGCCGACCGAGTCGTCGTAGGAGCCGCCCGCGACGATCGTGCAGGTCGGGTCCTCCTTGGCACGGTCGATCGCGGCCTTGTTCTTGGCGAAGGCACGGTCGTCGATCACGGCGCCGATGAAGTTCGACAGGTCGGTGACGTCACCCATGGTCAGGTAGTCGACCTCGGCCGCGAACTCCTCCTTGAAGCCCGAGTTCCAGATGGAGGCCGGGATGTACGCGCGGGAGGTGGCGCTGCACTTCTGGCCCTGGTACTCGAAGGCGCCCCGGGTGAGGGCCGTCTTGAGGACCGCGCGGTCGGCGCTCGGGTGGGCGACCAGGAAGTCCTTGCCGCCGGTCTCGCCGACCAGCCGCGGGTAGGCGCGGTACTTCTCGATGTTGTTGCCGACCGTCTTCCACAGGTACTGGAAGGTCTTGGTCGAGCCGGTGAAGTGGATGCCCGCGAGGTCACGGTGCTCCAGGACGACGTTGGAGACCTCGATGCCGTCGCCGGTGACGAGGTTGATGACGCCCTTGGGCAGACCCGCCTCCTCCAGCACTCGCATGAGCAGGACGGCCGCGTGCGTCTGGGTGGGGGACGGCTTCCAGACCACCACGTTGCCCATCAGGGCGGGGGCGGTGGGCAGGTTCGCCGCGATCGCCGAGAAGTTGAACGGCGTGATCGCGTAGACGAAGCCCTCCAGCGGGCGGTGGTCCATGCGGTTCCACACGCCCGGGGAGTTCGCCGGGGGCTGCTCGGCGAGGATCTGGCGGGCGTAGTGGACGTTGAAGCGCCAGAAGTCGACCAGCTCGCACGGGCTGTCGATCTCCGCCTGCTGAGCGGTCTTCGACTGGCCGAGCATGGTGGACGCGGCGATCGTCTCGCGCCACGGGCCGGACAGCAGCTCGGCGGCGCGCAGGATGATCGCGGCGCGGTCGTCGAAGGACATGGCGCGCCAGGCCGGCGCGGCGGCCAGGGCCGCGTCGACGGCATCCTGCGCGTCCTGCCGGGTGGCGTTGCGCAGGGTGCCGATGACGGCCTTGTGGTTGTGCGGCTGGACCACCTGGAACGGCTCGCCGCCGCCCATCCGCTTCTCGCCGCCGATGGTCATGGGCAGGTCGACCGGGTTCTCGGCCAGCTCCTTGAGCTTGGCCTCCAGGCGGGCGCGCTCGGGCGAGCCGGGGGCGTAGCCGTGCACCGGCTCGTTGACCGGGGTGGGGACCTGGGTCACAGCGTCCATGAGATCCTTGACTCCTTGTACGTGAGCGGGTGTTCGGGCTCAGCCCTTGCTGACCATCGAGCGGAGGAAGAAGCGCAGGTTCGCCGGCTTCTCCGCCAGGCGGCGCATGAAGTAGCCGTACCAGTCCGTGCCGTAGGCGGTGTACACGCGCATGCGGTGGCCCTCGGCGGCCAGCCGCAGGTGCTCGTCGCCGCGGATGCCGTACAGCATCTGGAACTCGTACTCGTCCAGCTTGCGGCCGGCCTGGTGGGCCAGCTCCTGGGCGATGGAGATGAGGCGCGGGTCGTGGGACCCGATCATCGGGTAGCCCTCGCCCTCCATCAGCGTCTTCAGGATACGCACGTAGGCCTTGTCGATCTCGTGCTTCTGCTGGTAGGCGACCTCGGCGGGCTCCTTGTAGGCGCCCTTGACCAGGCGGACACGGCTGCCGGACTCCGCGAGGCGGCGGGCGTCCGCCTCGGTGCGGAAGAGGTAGGCCTGGATGACGCACCCGGTCTGCGGGAAGTCCTTCCGCAGCTCCTCGTGGATGGCGAACATCGAGTCGAGGGTGGTGTGGTCCTCGGCGTCGAGCGTGACGGTGGTGCCGATGGCCGCGGCGGCCTCGACGACCGGGCGGACGTTGGCGAGGGCCAGCTCGTGGCCGCCGGGCAGCGCCTGGCCGAACATGGACAGCTTGACCGACATCTCGACGCGCGCGCCGAGCTCCAGTTCCTCGAGCCGGTCGATCAGCTCCAGGTAGGCGTCCCGGGCGGCGGCGGCCTGCTCGGGGGTGGTGATGTCCTCGCCGACGACGTCCATCGTCAGCTCCAGGCCCTTGGCCGTCAGGTCCCGGACGATCGGGACGATGTCGGTCACGGTCTCACCGGGGATGAAGCGGTCGACGACCTGCTTGGTCACCGGAGCCGCCGAGATCAGGCGTCGCATCCGGTCACTGCGCGACGCGGCGAGAATCACGGGACCCAGCACGGGGCACCTCCACAGACAAAGCACCAGAACGGCCATCACCCGACCATTCGGGTACGGCACGGAGAACCACCGTGAAACCTAGGGATCTCTTCGATCCTCGGCCACGGACAGCTGTCACGCATCCGCGCACCAGATCTCAGACAGATGTATGAGGGCCGCCGGGAAATGCGGGAGAATACCGGGGTGACGGCCGACTACCAGGGTGACTACCAGGAGCTGGTGGACGAGATCTCGGAGCTGCTGGGCGTCCCGGCGACCCTGGAGAACCGCGACTTCGAGCTGATCGCCTTCGGCGCGTACGACTCCGAGGACGAACTGGATCCCTCCGCCCTGGACCCGGTGCGCACCCGCTCGATCCTGACCCGGCGCTCCACCGCGACCGTGCGCGCCTGGTTCGAGGGCTTCGGCATCACCCGGGCGACCGGGCCGGTGCGGATCCCGCCGAGCACGGAGGCCGGGGTGTACCGCGGCCGTATCTGCCTGCCGGCCCGCCACCGGGGCGTCGTCCTCGGCTACGTCTGGCTCCTGGAGGGCGACGCGGGGCCGACGGACGCGCAGCTGGCCGCCGCCATGCGGGTGGCGGGCCGGATCGGCGCGCTGCTCGCGGACGAGGCGGAGGCCGGGGCCGGGCTGAGCCGGGAGCTGCGGGCCGTGCTCACCGCGGAACGCGGCTGGCAGCGGGACATGGCGGTGGCCGAGCTCCGCACCGCTCTGGGCGCCCGCGCCGACGGCCCCCTCACCCTGGTGTGCGTCGCACCCTGGCCGTCGGCCGACCCGGACGACGCCCCCGCCGCGCGCACCGTCCCCCACGCCACGGCGCTGTGCACGCTGCCGTGGGGGACGTCTGCGCAGAGCCTCGCGCTGCTGGTGCGGCTGCGGACCACGGAGGTGAGCACCCCCGCGCTGGCGGCGGCGACGCGGCTGCTGAAGGAGGCCGGGGGTGCGCGCGGGGGGCGGGGCGCCGCGGCGCGCGGGGCCGGGGCGCGGGTGGCGGCCGCGGCCGCGGCGGGGCTCACGGGAGCGGCCGGGGCCGCCGCGGGAGTGGGGAGCGCCGCCGGGGTCGGCGAGCCCCGTAGCGGTCTCGCCGAGCTGGGCACGGTGTGGCAGGAGGCCTCCGCCGCCGCCCGGGCCGCCCTGGCCGAGCCACGGCTGGGGCCCGTCGCCGAGTGGCGGGGCATCGGGCCGTACCGGCTGCTGACCGCGCTGCCGCCGGAGTCCGTGCACGATCCCGTGGCCGGCCCGCTGCTCTCCCCCGCCCACCGGGAGCTGGCCCGCACCGCGGAGGTGTACCTCGACTGCGCGGGCCAGGCCGGCCGCACGGCCGCCGAGCTGGGCATCCACCGGCAGACCCTGTACTACCGGCTCTCCCGCGTGGAGCGGCTGACCGGCCTGGACCTGGACGACGGCGAGGACCGGCTGCTGCTGCACATGGCGTTGAAGCGGGCCCGGCTGTAGAACGGGTCCGCCGACGGCGCCTCAGCTCTTGCCGGCCCGTTCGATCACGCGTCGCAGGCCCTCTGTCAGCTGCCCGGCGTCGGTGGCCGAGTCCGCGTCGAAGAGCCACTGGACCATGAGGCCGTTGAGGAGGGTCATGTAGAAGCGGCCCTCGGTCTCGACGGTCTCCTGGTCGAGTTCGGCCTCCGGGATGCCGCTGAACAGGGGCACGAGCCCCGATCGGCCCTCCTTCTGCGCCTCGGCCAGCAGCTTGCGCACCTCCCCGAGCCGGTCGTCCTGGAACATCAGCTCGAAGCTGAGCAGCCAGATCGCCCGCGACTCCGGCACGGTGCGGATGATGACCTCCCACGCCTCGCGAAAGCGCTCCAGTGAGCCCGGCGGCTGGGTGAACTCGCCGCTCAGGGCCGGGTCGAAGCCTTCGCCCACGCCCTGGATCAGCGAGACGTACGCCTGCACCAGCAGCGCGTCCTTCGACCCGTAGTGGTAGCCGATGGACGCCAGGTTGGTGCCCGACTCCTTGACGATGTCCCGCGCGGTCGTGCGCAGGAACCCCTTGTCCAGCAGGCAGCGCTTGGCGCCTTCCAGCAGATCCTCACGGTGTCCCATGCCGCCACCCTACCGCGCGATCCATACAACCGTCCTAGACAACTGACTTATACAAGCGTTCTAGACAAGCGTTTAAGACGTGCGTACAGTCCTCGGCATGACGAACCCGACGAGCACCACCCCGATCACGTCCCCGCCCTCCCCCACCCGCGCCGGACGCCGCGAGTGGACCGCTCTCGGCGTGCTGATGCTGCCGCTGCTGCTGGTCTCCATGGACGTCTCGGTCCTGTACTTCGCGACCCCCGCGATCAGCGCCGACCTCCACCCCAGCGGCACCCAGCAGCTGTGGATCTACGACATCTACGGCTTCGTCCTGGCCGGCCTGCTGATGACGATGGGCTCGCTCGGCGACCGCATCGGCCGCCGCAGGCTCCTGCTGGCGGGCGCCGCCGCCTTCGGCGCGGCCTCGCTCCTCGCCGCCTACGCGAACAGCGCCGAGACCCTGATCGCGGCCCGCGCGCTCCTCGGCATCGGCGGCGCGACCCTGATGCCGTCGACCATGGCCCTGCTGCGCACGATGTTCACCGACCCGGCCGAGCGGGCGAAGGCGATCGGTCTGTGGTCCGGGGTGATGACCGGCGGCATCGCCCTCGGCTCGGTGATGAGCGGCATCCTGGTCGAGCACTTCTGGTGGGGCTCGGTCTTCCTGGTCAACCTGCCCGCGATGGCCCTGCTGCTGGTCCTGGGCCCGGTGCTGCTGCCCGAGTCGAGGAACCCGGAGCCGGGCCGGTTCGACTGGCCGAGCGTCCCGCTGTCGATGGCGGCCGTGCTCCCCGTGGTCTACGGCCTGAAGGAGATCCCCTCCGAGGGCTGGCACCCGCTGTACGTCGTCTCGATCACCGTCGGCCTGCTCTTCGCCGCCCTGTTCGTTCGCCGGCAGCGCACCCACGCCTCCCCGCTGATCCCGCCGGCCCTGCTCAGGGGCCACGGCTTCACCCCGGCGCTGGTCCTGAACCTCGTCTCGTCGCTGGGCATGATGGGCTCGGCCATCTTCACCACGCAGTACCTGCAGTCGGTCCTCGGCAAGAGCCCGCTCGATGCCGCGCTGTGGAGCCTGCTGCCCTCGGTGTTCATCGGCGTCGCCGGCCCGCTCACCGCGCAGCTCGTGCAGCGGGGCGTCGACCGGGGGTACGTCGTCGCCGGCGGCTTCGCGACCATGGCGGCCGGCTTCGCACTGCTCGCCTGCACCGGCACCGAATCCCTGTGGCTGGCGCTGACCGGGGCCGGCGTCCTCGCCTGCGGGGTGGTCGCGATCATGTCCCAGCTGACCGACCTGGCGATGAGCGCAGCGCCGGTGGAGCGGGCGGGTACGGCCTCCTCCCTGCTGGAGAAGTCGTACTACTCCAGTTACGGCAAGGGCGTGATCGACGTGGCCGGGCCGGGCGGCGACAAGTACCAGATCCCGGACACGCCGTCGCACAACGG
>NZ_JBSGDB010000442.1:0-7320 GCF_053602155.1 Streptomyces sp. NPDC004561 | reverse complement strand
GACGTCCGGCCGGCCGGGGCCCTGGCGGTGCGCCGGGCCGCCCGTCGGCTGCTCGGGCCGCTCGCGGCGGACGGGGTCGCGCTGGTCGTACTCGGTCCGCTCCGGCTCGTACTCCGAGCGCTGCGGCTCGTAGCCCCGGCGGTGCGGCTCGTAGCCCTCGCGCGGGCTGTCGTACTCGCCGCGCTGCCGCTCGTAGGAGGGGCGGTCCATGCCCTGCGGGCGGTAGTCCCGCGCCGGCGTGCCGTAGGCGTCCGGTCCGGAGCCGTAGGCGTCCTGGGACGACGGCGACGCGTAGGGGTCGCGCTCGGGGAAGCCGAGCCGCGGCTGCTGCCAGCCGTACTCGTCCTGCCCGGAGCGCGGCCAGGCGCCGGGTTCCGGGCGCTGGTACTCGGACGGATAGGCGGGCCGGGCCGTGGGCAGCTGATCGGCGCGCGACGGCGGCTCGGTGCCCGGGAGCTGGTCGGCGCGGTGCCGCCCGTAGCCCTCGTACGACGGCCCGGAGGGCAGCTCCGGCTCCTCGTAGCGCGGCTTGGGCGCCTGCTGCGCGGCGGGCGCCGGCGGCTCGCCCGCGGAGTCGTCCACGGTGATCGCGATGCGGATGGGGCGGCCGCACTCGCGGCTCAGCGTCTCGCTGACGATCGGCGCGAGACGGCCCTCCAGTACGCCCTTCGCGAATTCGTTCGGTACGGCGAGCAGAGCGGTGTCCGCGACCAGCGCGAGCGGCTGGCAGCGCCGGATCCAGTGCTCGTCCTTCGACTCGACACCCTGTCCGCGGCCCTCTCCGAGGAGCTGCTCCAGTACTCGTGGCCACACTGCGGCAAGATCGGCAGGTACGTCAGCCACAGGGCACGCTCTCTCACAGGTCCCACGAACGTGTGATCGCGGGAGGGGTCGGGGGGTACTTCGGGTGGTCGGCGGGGCAAATCCGCCGGGGCGGGGGACAACAGAACGAATGGGAGTTCAGCCACGGTAGTCAGCGCGGCCGGTACGGTTCAAGTTGTTGTCCCCAGCCTGTGGATAGTGTCTCTCCGTGACCCTCGGTTTGACCGGATGGCGTAGCCCCGCGTACCGTAACCAGGTCGAGTTGTCGATGGCTGCTGCCGCCTGCCTCCGATGGGCACAGATCACTTCAGGTGATCGGGAAGCGGTGCACTCGGGCGTGACGCGAGCTACTCGTGGGCGCACGGTGACAGCCAGGACGGCACCCCGCCACTACCGATTTATTTCTGGAGCCCCCGAGTGAGCAAGCGCACCTTCCAGCCGAACAACCGTCGTCGCGCGAAGACCCACGGCTTCCGCCTGCGGATGCGCACCCGTGCCGGCCGCGCGATTCTCGCGAACCGTCGTGCCAAGGGTCGCGCCAGCCTGTCCGCCTGATTCTGATCAGGTCATGACGTCGTGCTGCCTACCGAGCATCGGCTGAGGCGGCGCGAGGACTTCGCGACCGCGGTACGACGGGGCCGCCGGGCAGGCCGCCCGACGCTCGTCGTCCACCTTCGTAGCGGTGCCACGGACCCGCACGCGCCTGGGGAGAGCGCTCCTCCGACGCGTGCGGGTTTCGTCGTGAGCAAGGCCGTGGGTGGCGCGGTCGTGCGCAACAAAGTGAAGCGCAGACTGCGCCATCTGATGCGTGACCGAGTCGTCCTTTTTCCCCCCGGTAGCCTGGTAGTCGTACGAGCGCTGCCCGGAGCGGGCGACGCAGACCACGCACAGCTGGCCCGAGACCTGGACGCCGCCCTTCAGCGGCTGCTGGGAGGGGGCGCGCGATGAAGTACCCGCTGCTGGCTCTGATCAAGCTCTACCAGTGGACGATCAGTCCGCTGCTGGGTCCGGTGTGCAAGTACTACCCGTCGTGCTCCCACTACGGCTACACGGCCATCGACCGGCACGGTGCGATCAAGGGAACGGCACTCACCGCCTGGCGCATCCTCCGGTGCAATCCGTGGTCGCTCGGCGGTGTGGACCATGTTCCGCCGCGCAAGCGCCCGCGGTGGCACGAAATGCTGCGCGACGCCTGGAGCGCACGCAGGGGCGGGCCCTCCGCCGCCGAACCGGCCATCGAAGCGGAGCCTGGGGAGTCCCCTCCCGAGCTTCCTCCGAGCCCGGCCGCAGAGACCTCGTCCCATGCCCAAGGAGCATGATTAGTGGACACGATTGCCAGCCTGTTCAGCTTCATCACGACACCCGTTTCCTGGGTCATCGTCCAGTTCCACAAGGTGTACGGCGCCGTCTTCGGCCCTGACACCGGGTGGGCCTGGGGCCTGTCGATCGTGTCCTTGGTGATCCTGATCCGTATCTGCCTGGTCCCGCTTTTTGTGAAGCAGATCAAGGCGACCCGGGCCATGCAGACGCTGCAGCCCGAGATGAAGAAGATCCAGGAGCGCTACAAGAACGACCGGCAGCGCCAGTCCGAAGAGATGATGAAGCTGTACAAGGAGTCGGGTACCAACCCGCTCTCCTCGTGCCTTCCCATCCTGGCGCAGTCCCCGTTCTTCTTCGCCCTCTACCACGTGCTCAACGCCATCGCGACGGGCAAGACGATCGGTGTCCTCAACGAGCCGCTGCTCGCCAGCGCCCGTAAGGCACACATCTTCGGTGCCCCGCTGGCCGCGAAGTTCACGGACAGCGCGGACAAGGTCGCCGCTCTCGGCGCCTCGCTGACCGACGTCCGGGTCGTCACCGCGATCATGATCGTGCTGATGTCGGCGTCGCAGTTCTACACGCAGCGCCAGCTGATGACGAAGAACGTCGACACCACGGTGAAGACGCCGTTCATGCAGCAGCAGAAGATGCTGATGTACGTCTTCCCGGTCATGTTCGCCGTCTTCGGCATCAACTTCCCGGTCGGTGTCCTCGTCTACTGGCTGACCACCAACGTGTGGACCATGGGCCAGCAGATGTACGTCATCCACAACAACCCGACCCCGGGTTCCAAGGCCCAGGCCTCCTACCTGGACCGTCTGACCAAGCACGTCACGAGCCACGGCAAGGTCCGCCGGCGCAGCGAGAAGGCCATCGTCAAGGCCATCGTCGCCAAGGGCCGCGACCGCAACGAGTTCGAGCGCAAGTTCGTCAACGCTCTCAGCAAGGCCGGCCTCGCCGCCCAGGCGGACGGCACCGTGGCGAAGAGCGTGGCCCAGGCCGAGGAGCAGACCGAGGACGGCGTGACCACCACCACCGCCACCGGTGCGGCCGCCAGGCGCCAGCAGCCCAAGCGCCAGTCCAAGGCCCAGCGTCAGTCCGGCGGGGCCAAGCAGGCGGGCGACTCCCCCTCTCTGGAGAAGTCCGACGAGCCGCAGGACAGCAAGCCCGCCGCTGCCGAGCAGGCCGATCAGAAGCCCGGTTCCGGCACCCGCAGCAAGGCCCAGTCCGGCCAGCGCAAGGGTGGCCCGCAGCGGCCCAAGTCCCCGTCCAAGAAGTAAGAAGGAGCCCATCCCGTGACGGAAGGCACCACCTCCGCCGCTGCCGAGGGTGCAGACACCCTCACCCGCCTGGAGCAGGAGGGTGAGATCGCGGCGGACTACCTGGAGGGTCTGCTGGATATCGCCGACCTCGACGGCGACATCGACATGGACGTCGAGGCCGACCGCGCCTCTGTGTCGATCATCAGCGACACCGGCGGCCGCGACCTGCAGAAGCTGGTCGGCCGGGAAGGCGAGGTGCTGGAGGCGCTGCAGGAGCTGACGCGTCTGGCCGTGCACCGGGAGACCGGTGAGCGCAGCCGGCTGATGCTGGACATCGCGGGGTACCGGGCCAAGAAGCGGACCGAGCTGTCCGAGCTGGGCGCCAAGGCCGCCGCCGAGGTGAAGAGCACCGGCGAGCCCGTGAAGCTCAAGCCGATGACCCCCTTCGAGCGCAAGGTCGTGCACGACGCGGTCAAGGCCGCGGGGCTGCGCAGCGAGTCCGAGGGCGAGGAGCCGCAGCGGTTCGTCGTCGTGTTGCCGGCCTGATCGGCCCCCTTGTTTGACCGGCCCCGTCTGTTGAGCAGACGGGGCCGAACTTTGTCAGCCTGGTAGTTCTGGTGGCCGGTGCACGAAGCACCGGTGCTGTACGGAAGGACGGTCCCCGTGACGGAGGCAGCGGAGCTTCCCCCCGCGCCCGAGCAGGCGCGCGAAGTGTTCGGTGATCGCTTCGCCGATGCGGTCCGCTACGCGGAACTGCTCGCCGAGGCGGGCGTGCAGCGTGGCCTGATCGGCCCGCGGGAAGTGCCCCGCCTGTGGGAGCGGCATCTGCTGAACTGCGCGGTGCTCTCCGAGGCCGTCCCCGAAGGGGTGACGGTCTGCGACGTCGGCTCCGGCGCCGGGCTGCCGGGCATCCCGCTCGCACTGGTCCGGGACGACCTGAACATCACCCTGCTGGAGCCCCTGCTGCGGCGCACCAACTTCCTCACCGAGGTCGTCGAGCTGCTCGGCCTGGACCACGTCACCGTGGTGCGTGGGCGGGCCGAGGAGGTCCTGGGAACGCTGTCGCCGGTCCATGTGGTGACGGCCCGTGCCGTGGCCCCGCTGGACCGCCTGGCCACCTGGGGGATCCCGCTGCTGCGCCCGTACGGCGAGATGCTGGCGCTCAAGGGCGACACGGCCGAGGAGGAACTGAAGGCCGCGGCCACGGCGCTCAGCAAGCTCGGTGCGGTGGAGACGTCTATCCTCCACGTGGGTGAAGGCGTCGTGGACCCGCTGTCCACGGTGGTGCGGGTCGAGGTCGGGGAGAGCCCCGGTGGTGTCCGCTTTGCCGCCAAACGGGCGAAGGCGGCACGAACGGGGCGCGTCCGCCGTCGCCGTTGAGCCGTTCCACGGCGGAGCGGTTCTGATCCGCCCCGACGACGAGACGTACTCCACACAAGCTGCCAAACCCATGCACGACGGAGTGTCGCGCAGGTCCGGTCGCCGCCGCTGTGCATCGTGTTTCACGTGAAACGTCGCTCACTGCTGCACGGCATCATCAGTCGCGGCCGCGCTGCGGCCGAACCCCGGGACCGGAAGCCTCTTGGTTCACTCCGAGAGGCGGCGGAGTTGTCCACAGAGGTGGATTTCTCCACAGAAGAACCGGCCTCACTGGTTCACGACCCCGAAGGCATGGGAGGCTCTGTTCATTGCGAGCCTGAAGTCGAGGAGAGTGAATCCGTGCGGTCCGACGCCAACATCGCGGGACCGATGACCGATCCGGTCCCCGGTCCCCGTACCGAGTCGATGGGGGCGGATGTTTCACGTGAAACACCGCCCCCGATGGACGACACTCCCATCGGTCGTGCGGCCCAACTGGCGGTGGAAGCTCTCGGCCGCGCCGGCGAAGGCCTGCCGCGACCGGAGCAGACTCGAGTCATCGTTGTCGCCAACCAGAAGGGTGGCGTGGGTAAGACGACGACGACCGTCAACCTTGCCGCTTCGCTGGCTCTGCACGGTAGCCGTGTCCTGGTGATCGACCTCGACCCGCAGGGCAACGCGTCCACGGCCCTCGGGATCGACCACCACGCAGAAGTTCCCTCCATCTACGACGTGTTGGTGGAGAGCAAGCCCCTGGCCGAGGTCGTCCAGCCCGTTCCGGACGTCGAAGGCCTCTTCTGCGCCCCCGCCACCATCGATCTCGCCGGTGCGGAGATCGAGTTGGTGTCCCTGGTGGCGCGGGAAAGCCGGCTGGAGCGAGCGATCCAGGCGTACGAGCAGCCGCTGGACTACGTCCTCATCGACTGCCCGCCCTCGCTCGGCCTGCTGACGGTCAACGCGCTGGTCGCGGGCCAGGAGGTCCTCATCCCGATCCAGTGCGAGTACTACGCGCTGGAAGGCCTGGGCCAACTGCTGCGCAACGTCGATCTGGTACGGGGGCACCTCAACCCCGACCTGCATGTGTCGACCATCCTGCTCACCATGTACGACGGCCGGACGCGTCTTGCCTCCCAGGTCGCGGAAGAGGTGCGCACCCACTTCGGCGACGAGGTGCTGCGGACGAGCATCCCCCGCTCGGTCCGTATCTCCGAGGCGCCGAGCTACGGGCAGACGGTGCTGACTTACGATCCTGGATCGAGCGGTGCCCTCTCGTATCTTGAGGCGGCCCGAGAAATCGCGCTGAAGGGCGTAGGCATCAGCTATGAAGCGAGCCAGGCCCATATCGGCGCCCAGAACGATCCGAGCATGGTGGAGGGGATCCAGTGAGTGAGCGACGAAGGGGGCTGGGCCGTGGTCTCGGTGCGCTGATCCCTGCCGCACCGGTCGAGAAGAACCCGGCTCCGGCCGCGATGGGTGGGTCAACGCCCACCTCTCCCGCAGCCGTTCCGGCGCTGGCGACCGACCGTGGGGTGGCCGCGGCGAAGGTGACCACGTTGCAGCCTGTTTCACAGGGAACCGAGGAGTCGGCGGCGAGCCCGGTCGTGGAGGCGCCCGCCCCTCCGATGGGTGCCCACTTCGCCGAGATCCCCCTCGACGCCATCACGCCGAACCCGCGCCAGCCGCGTGACATCTTTGACGAGGACGCCCTCCAGGAGCTGGTGACCTCCATCAAGGAGGTCGGTCTCCTGCAGCCCGTCGTCGTACGGCAGCTGGGGCCCGCCCGCTATGAGCTGATCATGGGCGAGCGCCGCTGGCGCGCCTGCCGTGAGGCCGGCCTGGAGGCCATCCCGGCGATCGTCCGGGCCACGGAGGACGAGAAGCTCCTCCTGGACGCCCTGCTGGAGAACCTGCACCGCGCACAGCTGAACCCGCTGGAAGAGGCGGCCGCCTACGACCAGCTGCTGAAGGACTTCAACTGCACGCACGACCAGCTGGCCGACCGGATCGGGCGCTCCCGCCCCCAGGTCTCCAACACCCTGCGTCTGCTGAAGCTCTCGCCGACGGTCCAGAAGAGGGTCGCCGCCGGAGTGCTCTCCGCGGGGCACGCCCGGGCGCTGCTGTCCGTGACGGACTCGGAGGAGCAGGACCGGCTGGCCCACCGCATCGTGGCCGAGGGTCTGTCGGTTCGGGCCGTCGAGGAGATCGTGACCCTCATGGGTTCGCGGCCCCAGAAGCCTCAGCGGGCCAAGGGACCGCGCGCGGGGTCCCGGCTCTCCCCGGCGCTGAACGAGCTGGCGACGCGGCTGTCGGACCGCTTCGAGACCCGGGTGAAGGTCGACCTCGGGCAGAAGAAGGGCAAGATCACCGTCGAGTTCGCCTCCATGGAGGACCTGCAGCGGATCCTGGGCAGCCTGGCTCCGGGTGAGGGTCCGGTGCTCCACAACGAGGTGCAGGACGGTGTGGCGGAGGACCAGGACGACTGATCCCGTGTGACCCCGCTCGGTCGCCATTCGGTGGTGCAGCGGCGGGCCGTGTCCGGTGTACCGGAACACGGCCC
>NZ_JBSGDB010000441.1:0-7355 GCF_053602155.1 Streptomyces sp. NPDC004561 | reverse complement strand
CGGCCCCCCCCCCCCCCCCCCCGGCGGAAAACTGCACACATGCACCAGTGCCGGGTCAAAAGGTTGCGGATGTCTTGCCCATCCAGCACGATGCGCAGAAGCCCCCAAGTCCCCGCGCAGACCACGGCATTGCTGTACCGCCCGCACGCCAGAGGTCGAGACCGACCGATCCGGCGGCGCACCCCCCGGCGCCGCCTCCCGGCACCGGCGCCGCCCTGACGTCGGTGCTGACGAAAGGAAGGGCCCCGCGGCCTCACTCCCGCAGGGCCCTTCGCCGTGCCCGCGCTCCGGCGCGCACCCCTATTCGTGTGACGCACATCACGAAGGTTCCCGTGCGATCAGGACAACCCTTGGGCCTTGTCGCTGATCAAACCTGCCGGATCAAGAACGGTGCGAGGGACCTGCCTTCGGAGGGGGATGCAGGTCCCTCTTCGCCGTTCCGGGCCGGCTCACTTCTTCGGCGGCACCGCGGGTATCCCCAGGAACGGCAGCCGCAGCGCGCCGAACGCCTTCTCCGGGACCGCCGGGGACTGCGGCTCCACCGGCTTCAGCCGCTCGTACACCGCGCCCGGCGCCGGCCTCGGGTCCGCCTCGCCCTTGTTCGGCCAGAACGACATCGCCCGCTCGGCCTGCGCGGTGATCGTCAGCGACGGGTTGACGCCCAGGTTCGCCGAGACCGCGGCGCCGTCCACGACCGAGATGCCCGGGTGGCCGTACAGCCGGTGGTACGGGTCGATCACGCCCGTCTCCGGGGAGTCGCCGATGGGGCAGCCGCCGAGGAAGTGCGCGGTGAGCGGGGTGCCCATCAGCTCGCCGACGTTGCTGCCCGCGAAGCCGTTGATCTCGGTGGCGAGCGCGGAGGCGGCCTCCGTGGCGGCCCTGATCTGCTTGGGGTTCGGCGAGCCGTGCCCCTGCCGGGCGGTGAGCAGGCCCTTGCCGACGCCGTCCGGCTTCAGGTACGTCGTCAGCGAGTTGTCCAGTGACTGCATGACGAGGCCGATGATGGTCCGCTCCGACCAGCGCCGGTTGGACAGGGAGCGCAGCACGAGCAGCGGGTGCCTGGCCGCGTTCGCCAGCCAGGCCAGCGCCCGGGAGGAGCCCTCGGCGTAGGGCACCTGGAGGATCGACAGGCCGCCCATCGCGTTGGAGCCCTTGCCGTAGCGGACCGGCTCGATGTGCGTGTTCTCGTCCGGGTGGATCGACGAGGTGATCGCGACGCCCCGCGTGAAGTCGGCCTTCGGCGTGCCGTGCGCCCTGCGGTAGCGGCGGTCGTCGGTCTGCGCGCCGACCAGCGCCTCGGAGTTGGTCCGGGTCAGGTCGCCCAGCCGGCCGGAGAGGTACGGCAGCTGGCCGCCGGCCTTCATGCGGTGCAGCAGGGTCTGCGTGCCGTAGGTGCCGGCCGCGAGGACGACCCGGCGCGCGGTGAGGAGCCGGCCGCTGCCCTTCTTCCTCTGGTCCGTCGGCAGGGTCGCCACCGCGTAACCGCCGCGGGAGTCGTCCGTGACGGACACCACCGTGGTCATGGGGTGGACGACCGCGCCCGCCCGCTCGGCGAGGTGGAGGTAGTTCTCGTTGAGGGTGTTCTTCGCGCCGTGCCGGCAGCCGGTCATGCACTCGCCGCACTCGGTGCAGGCGTTCCGCTCCGGCCCGGCCCCGCCGAAGTACGGGTCCGCGACCGGCGCCCCCGGCTTCGCCGTCGCCGCCCCGTCCGCGTCCTTGCCGTCGCCGAAGAAGACGCCCACCGGCGCGAGGTGGAAGGTGTCGCCGACGCCCATCCGCTCGGCCGCCGCCTTCAGGTGCACGTCGGAGGGGGTCATCGTCGGGTTGAGGCGCACCCCGAGCATGCGCTGGGCCTGGTCGTAGTACGGCTTCAGCTCCTCCTGCCAGTCGGTGATGTCCCGCCACTGCGGGTCGTCGAAGAACGGTTTCGGCGGCACGTAGAGGGTGTTGGCGTAGTTGAGCGAGCCGCCGCCGACGCCGGCGCCCGCGAGGACCATGACGTTGCCCAGCAGATGGATGCGCTGGATGCCGTACATGCCGAGTCTCGGGGCCCAGAGGTAGTTCTTCAGGTCCCAGGAGTTCTTCGGCAGGGCGTCGCGGGTGAAGCGGCGGCCGGCCTCGAGCACGCCGACCCGGTATCCCTTCTCGGTCAGGCGGAGGGCCGACACCGAGCCGCCGAACCCCGAACCGACGACGATGACGTCGTAGTCGTACCCGTCCTCGTCCCTGGCCTGGACGGACTTCTCCTGCGACACGTGCTCTCCTCGTTGAGAACGGGCGTTTCTAGCGGAACCGGAATGCCTTCATCAGCCGCAGGCTGCGGCTCATGAACTGGGCGTACTTCTCGTCGGTCATGCCGAGCGAGGGCGCCATCGGCAGCAGGCGCTGCTGGGCGACCGTCTGGGCCTCGGTGTACTTGAGGATGCCCTCGGAGCCGTGGCGGCGGCCGAGACCGGAGTCCTTCATGCCGCCCATCGGGGACTGGACGCTGCCGTAGGCGGGCGCGTAGCCCTCGTTGACGTTGACCGTGCCGGTGCGCAGACGGGCGGCGACGTCCCGGCCGCGGCGGGCGTTCTGCGTCCAGACGGAGGAGTTGAGGCCGTACGGGGTGGCGTTGGCGCGCTCGACGGCCTCGTCGTCGGTCCTGAAGCGGTAGATGGACACGACGGGCCCGAAGGTCTCCTCCTCGCACACCGCCATGGAGTCCTCGACGCCGTCGAGGATGGTGGGCTCGAAGAAGTAGGGGCCGATGTCGGGACGGGCGCTGCCGCCCGCGACCAGCTTCGCGCCCTTGTCGACGGCCTCCCGCACATGCCGTTCGACGGTCTTCAGCTGGCGCTCGCCGACCAGGGAGCCCATCTCGGCCCCGTAGGCCAGGGAGTTGCCGAGCCGCATGGCCCTGGTGCGGGCGGCGAAGCGCTCCAGGAACACGTCGGCCACGTCCTCGTGCACGTACAGGCGCTCGATGGAGATGCAGAGCTGGCCGGCGGAGGAGAAGCAGGCGCGTACGGCGCCGGCGGCGGCCTTCGCGATGTCGGCGTCGTCGAGCACCAGCATGGCGTTCTTGCCGCCGAGTTCGAGGGAGACGCCGACCAGGCGGGCGGCGGCGCCCTGGGCGACCTCGCGGCCGGTGCGGGTCGAGCCGGTGAAGGAGACGTAGTCGGCGTGCCGGACCACCTCGGGGCCGACGACCGGGCCGTCGCCGAGGACCACCTGGAAGACGCCCTCGGGCAGCCCGGCCTCGATGAGCAGGTCGCGGGCCCAGAGCGCCGTGAGGCAGGTCTCGGTGTCCGGCTTCATCACGACCGCGTTGCCCGCGACGAAGGCGGGCAGCGCGTCGCCGACGGACAGTTCGAGGGGGTAGTTCCAGGGGGCGATCTGGCCCACGACCCCGCGCGGGTGCCGGAGTTCGGTGACCTTGGTCAGGGTCGGCACGGCGCCCGTGTGCCGCTTCGGCCGGAGGTAGGCGGCGGCGCGGCGGCCGTAGTGGCGGGCCGCGACGGCGACGGCCTGCACCTCCTCGTGCGCGTGCAGCCGGGCCTTGCCGGTCTCCAGCTGGACGAGGTCCAGGACCTCGGCCTGCCGTTCGAGGAGCAGGTCGTGGAAGCGGAGCAGGACGGCGGCCCGCTGGCGCACCGGGGTCCTCGCCCAGACCGCCTGCGCGGCACGGGCCGCCTCGAAGGCCCGCTGCACGTCCTCGGGGGTGGACTCGGGCAGGTCGGCCAGCTTCTCGCCGGTGAACGGGGTGTGGTTCGCCGTACGGCCGGAGCCGACGACGCCCTTGGTGAGCTGGGCCACCAGTTCCGGGGTGACCACGTCGGCGGCGGTGCGGGCGCCCTGGGGGGCGGGCGCGAGGGGGTTGGTACCGGCGATGTCCGGGGCCTGCGTGTCCGTCATGACGCGCAGGGTATGCCGCGGCGGAGGCTTTGTGTACCCGTCGGTAACGGGGATTCACGGAGTGCTCACACGCTGCCAGTGATCACTGGCAGGGAATGTGCTGATCAGGGCGTTGACGCCCCGGGACGGCGGACGATCACTCGGCTCCGGCTTTTCTCGCGAGGAGCAGCCCGAGGGCGGTGCGCGGGGTGCGGCGGCGGGGGTCGGGAACCTCCCGGGCGGGGCCGGAAACCGTCGGGTCCGGGCCTGGAGCCGCCGGGACGGTGTCGGTCTCGGCGGGCACCGGCCGGGCGGTCGGCTCCGGCGCGTCCGGTACGTCCGTGAGGCCGAGGTACTCGCGTAGGGCCACCTCGACCTCATCGGCGCCGGGCCGGGCCGCGGGCTCGTCGTCGTGCAGCCGGTCCAGCAGGGTGCCCAGCGGGCCGGCGTCCGCGTCCCCGACGGCGGCGCGGAGCAGGGCGCCCAGGGACCACAGGTCGGAGGCCGGCCCGGCGCCGGGTCCCGTCGCCCGCTCGGGGGCGGCGAACCCGGCGGACGAGTCCCCCGCACGCCCGTCGCCGATGCCGAAGTCGGTGAGGACGACCCGCCCGGTGTCCGATTCCAGAAGGACGTTGGCCGGTTTCAGATCCCGGTGCACGATGCCCACGGCGTGGGCGGCACGCAGTGCGCCGAGCACGGCGAGCCCGATACGGGCGGCCTCGGCGGCCGGCAGCGGCCCGCGGCGCAGGGCCTCCCGCAGGGACTCGCCCTCCACCAGTTCCATGACGATCCAGGGGACCCCGGCGTCGGTGACGACGTCGTACACCGTGACGGCGGACGGGTGCCGCACCCGGGTCGCGGCCCGGGCCTCCCGGTAGAGGCGGTGGGCGAGGCGCCGGCTCTCCTCGTCCTCGGCCGGATCGCCGGGCAGCAGCGGCTCCTTGACGGCGACCTGTCCCTGCCCCCGTTCGTCCCGGGCGCGCCAGACGGTCCCGGCGGGGCCGGTCCCGAGACGCCCGGCCAGCCGGTAGCGGCCGCCGATCAGACGTGCGTCGGGCGGGAGTTCGCCGTCTTCAGTCATGTCACATCAGTACCGTGCACACCACACCGTTGTCGAAGCGGGACGTCAGGCGGCCCACCGGTACGGCGTGAAACCGCCACGCTCCGCGCGCACCTCCACGGCGCCGGCGCCCGAGAAGTGCGCGGGAACCACCAACGCCCGCTCCGCCGCCGCCCGTTCGAGCACCCTCAGCCGGGTCTCGGCCGCCTGCCGGGGATCGAGGCAGAAGCAGCTGCTGCACTCGGGCCGCAGGATCTGGACTGGGTTGTGCAGGAGGTCGCCGACGAACACGGCGTGCTCACCGCGGGAGGCGACGCGCAGCACGGAGGAGCCCGGGGTGTGACCTGGGGCGGCCTCCAGGACGAGGTGCCCGTCGATGCGGTGCTCGCCCTCCCACAGGTCCACCTGCCCGGCCCTGTGCACGGGCGCGATGCTGTCCTCGTAGAGGAGCCGGTCGTCGACGCGGACCCCGCCGCCGTACCCGCCCTCCGGCCCGAAGTGGGCGTCGTCCGCCGCCGGGACGAGGTACCGGGCGTGCGGGAAGGTGGGCACCCACTCGCCGCCGGCGTCCTGGGTGTTCCAGCCGACGTGGTCGGCGTGGATGTGGGTGTTCACCACGAGGTCCACCTCCGCCGGGTCCACCCCGGCGCGCCGCAGCCGCCCGGGCAGGTCGCCCTCGCGCCGGTGGAAGAGCGGATTCGCGGGCCGCTCCCGGTCCCGGCCCACCCCGGTGTCGACGAGCACGGTCCGTCCGGCGCTGCGCACCACCCAGGTCTGGAGCGCGGCCAGGGCCAGGTCGCCGTCGGGCTCCCAGTGCCCGGGGACGAGCTGGTCCGTGTGCTCCTTCCACAGCTCGGGAGCGCTGTCCGGGACCAGCCGCCGGGCCGGGGCGATGGCGCCCTGCCATTCGACGATGCGGAGGACCTCGACGTCCCCGACGGTGAAGCTCTGCACGTTGTCATCAGCCATACCCAGGACTCTAGGGGCCGTCACTGAGCATCCCAATGCTTGAACGGCTCGATCGGATACGCTTGCGTCTCATGGATGTGGTGAGCGATGCGATCTCCGCGGTCCGGGCGGGCGAGCCCTCGTCGAACCGGCTGCGGGTGAGCGGTTCCTGGTGCGTGCGGCTGTCCCCGTACGAGGGGGCGGGCTTCCACGTCGTGCTCGGCGGCGCGTGCCGGCTGCTGCCGGACGGGGGCGGCGATCCGGTGAGCCTCGGCCCGGGGGACGTGGTGCTGCTGCCGCACGGCGCGGGTCACGTACTGGCGGACCGGGCGGCGACGGCGGAGCAGGTGCGGGGGGCCGTGCCGTTCGAGACGGTGCGGGACAACGACGTACGGCCGCCCGGACCGGGCCCCGAGGTCGAGCTGCTGTGCGGAAAGTACCGTCTGGACCGCAGCCGCACGCATCCGCTGATGGCGGAGCTGCCGCAGGTGGTGCACCTGCCCCACCGGGTCGGCGACCACCCCGAACTGCGGGCGGCGGTCGACCTGTTGGCCCGGGAGCTGGACGAACAGCGGCCGGGCGGCTGCCTGGCCCTGCCGAGTCTGCTGGACCTGCTGCTGGTCTACATGGTCCGCGCCTGGATGGCCCGGGCGGAGACCGGCGCGTGGCCGGCGGTGCTGACCGACCCGGTGACGACGGCCGCGCTGCGGGCCCTGCACGCCGATCCGGCGGCTTCCTGGACGGCCGGCCGGCTGGCCGCGGAGGCGGGCGTCTCCCGCGCCACCCTGGCCCGCCGCTTCACCGCCCTGGTGGGCCGCCCTCCGATGGCGTACCTCACCTGGTGGCGGCTGACCCTGGCGGCGACCCGGCTGCGCGACTCGGACGCGCCGCTCGCGACGGTGGCCCGGGAGACGGGGTACGGCAGCCCGTACGCCCTCTCGCACGCCTTCAGCCGGGAGTTCGGGATCACCCCGGGCCGGTACCGCGACCTCAGAACGTCCTGATGTCCCGGCCTCCCGGGGAGGGCGAACCGGTCACGGACCCGTGACCGAGAAGGTGTCCACCGCGACGTCGAAGTACTCCCGTGCCTCCCGCACCTTCCCCACGGGCGCCGACACCCACACGTCGTACAGCCGCCCGGCCTCCTCCCAGCACAGGTCGTAGGTGTGGCGGGGGCCCTCCCCGGCGCTGAAGCCGTCCCAGCTGAACTCCCACATGGCGGCGGGGTGTCCGCCGTGCGCGGTCCGGGTGACCCGGCCGTCGTGGTAACCGGGGTTCGTGGACGGCCCGTCGGCGGCCGAGCGGTCCATCACCGCCTGCGGACCGCCCGGTTGGGGCACGGTGACCTTGACGCCGAGGCGGAACGTCTGCCCCGCCGAGACGTAGAACACCCGCTCGCCCTGCGGACTGCGGGTGAAGTCCTGCGGCACGGCGAGCGAGAAGCCGGCCGGGTCCCGGGCGGTGCGGTAGC
>NZ_JBSGDB010000440.1:0-7389 GCF_053602155.1 Streptomyces sp. NPDC004561 | reverse complement strand
AGAACCCCGAGACCGACGCTCAGCTGGTTGCCCAGGCCGTCGCCGAGCAGCTCTCCTCCCGCGTCTCCTTCCGCCGTGCCATGCGCAAGAGCATGTGTACCTCGTCCCGTT
The DNA here is from genome assembly GCF_053602155.1 of Streptomyces sp. NPDC004561. NCBI lineage: Bacteria > Bacillati > Actinomycetota > Actinomycetes > Kitasatosporales > Streptomycetaceae > Streptomyces > Streptomyces sp. NPDC004561. Next base: position 7,278 of record NZ_JBSGDB010000440.1, on the reverse strand, counting down.
GGTGAGGGTTGCCGCGCGGCGGACCTGCCGCACGGCCTGGTGTGCGCAACGAACGGGACATGACTAGTGGTCGCCGCTGTCGGGCGGAAGAACCGCGAACAAACTTGACCAGACAAGTTTGCGGCGGAGTGAGGGGGGCGACGACCGGCCGGCTGCGGCGCTTTTCGGTCGCCACGGAAGGGGCACGCGGGCGGGGTACGACTTCCGACCGGAGGGGCGGTACCACCATGGCCGAGTACGAACGCTCCCGTACGATGCCCGCGCTGCCCGAGCAGGTCTTCGACCAGGCGGCCAATACCGGGCAGCTCGACTCCTGGCTCCCGGACGCGCTGCACGTGGACGCCGAGGATCTGCCCGCCGTCACCGTGCACGAGGCCGGCTCCGACCACGACACCCCCGCCCTGCTGCGTGCCGAACCGGACCAGATGCGCCTGGAGTGGGGCACCCGTGAGCAGGGCAGTTACGCCGGCTGGCTCCAGGTGGCGGGCATCGGCAGCGGCGTCAGTGAGGTGACCGTGCACCTGTCCTTCTTCGACGCCGGGCACGACCCGGGCGAGCGGGCGGTGTCCGAGGCCCTGGACGGCAGCCTGCGGCGCCTGGAGGAGCAGGTGCGGCTGCGCGTCGACCACGCCGCCGGCTGAGACGCCCGGCCCCGTCGCCCGCGCCGACTCGTCGCACAGGCGCGGGCGCGGGCCTGCACGAGCGTACGGCCCGGCAGCAGGAGACATTCGCGGCGTCCTCGCCTCCCTGCTGCCGGCCCGGCGCGGTCTCCTCGTTCCATACGGCATCGCGACGGACGATCGTGAACCGGCCGTACTCGCGGAACCCCGGCACGCCCGGCGGGCCCGGCTGGAAGCATGGTGGGTCCGGCGAGGGACAGGGAGGCGGCCGTGGGCTGGACGAGCGAGGAGTTCGGTGAGTCCCACGAGGGCATCGTCGGAGCGGTCCTGGCCGACGGCAGCGAGCCGAAGCCCGCGTACTTCGACATCGGCGGCGGCGCCGAGACGTACCGGACCAGCGAGTGGTGGGCGTACGACGGCCGGACGAGCACGCCGAGGGCGGCGGCGGTCCGGGCCTCCTGCACCTGCGGCTGGCGCGGCCCCAGCGTGCCGATCCCGTGGGACGAACTGGGCGAGGACGGCCTGGAGGACCTGGACGTCTCGGGTCGGCGCCTGGACTGGAACGAGCACATCCGTGCCGTCGAACGGCGGACCGTGCCGCTGCCGGACGAGCTCACCGAGCTGATGAACGACATCGAGGACAAGCTCTTCACACTCGCCGACGACGCCCCGGCCGCCGCCATGCGCGCCGTCGCCGCCCTCGACCGGCTGACGCGCCGGGTCGGCCGCGAGGCCGCCTGCATGATCGAGGAGGACGGCGAGCAGCGCTGGGACTCCCTCGGCCGGGCCCTGGGCATCGACCCGGACCGCGCCCGCTCCCTCGTGACCCGCTACCTGCTGCTCCACTGAGCTGCTCGGAACCCGCTCTGGCTCCAGCTCACCGACCGGCCGGAAGGAACGAACATGACCGAGCAGCACAGCCGTACGTCACCGCTGTCGGGGCGGTTCGAGGCGGAGCGCTCCGCCGAGATCGTCGCCGCGAGCTTCGCCGGTGCGGACGACGACCGTCTCCGGGAGGTCCTCGGCTCCCTGGTGCGCCACGTCCACGCCTTCGTCGAGGACGTCGGCCTCACCGGCGAGGAATGGGCCGCCGGCATCCGCTTCCTCACGGAGACGGGCCACCGGTGCGACGCCGGCCGGCAGGAGTTCATCCTGCTCTCGGACGTCCTCGGGGTGTCGATGCTGGTCGAGACGCTGAACAACCCGGCGGACGGGCAGTTCACGGAGTCCACCGTGGAGGGCCCCTTCCACCAGGTCGACTCACCGCCGCGGGCCCTCGGCGACAGCGTCGACGAGGCGGGCCGGGGCGAGCCGTGCCTGGTCACCGGCCGGGTCACGGACGGCGACGGCCGCCCGGTGGCGGGAGCGAGCGTCGACGTGTGGCAGGCCGACGCGGAGGGCTTCTACGACGTTCAGCGCCCCGGCGAGGTCCCGGACCGCAATCTGCGGGGACTGTTCACGGCCGACGAGGACGGCAGGTTCTGGTTCCGCACGATCGTGCCGCGCCACTACCCGATCCCCGCGGACGGCCCGGTCGGCGCACTGCTGCGGGCCACCGGCCGCCATCCCAACCGGGCCGCGCACATCCACGTCGAGGTGTCGGCGCCCGGCGTCCGCACCCTGACCACCCATCTGTTCGTGGACGGCTCCCCGTATCTGGACTCCGACGCGGTGTTCGGCGTCAAGCAGAGCCTCGTCCGCACGTTCGCCCACGTCGACGACCCGGCACGGGCCGCCGAACACGGCCTGCCCAACCCCTTCCGCCACGTCGACTTCCCCGTCACCGTCCGGCGCGGTGCGCCCTCGTGACGCGCGGTCGTGTCCGGACCCGTGCCGGCCCGGCACGGACCCGGTGATCCGGCTGCCGGAGTGTGCCTGGTGGATGCGGGCGTTCTCGCCGCCCGGCCTCCCCCGTGTCGCCTGACCGGCCCAATGTGGGTGCGCCGGAGGGGCGAGGGCCCGTGACGGGTGTGACCGTGGTGGAAGAAGTCCCCCGGTGCACCAGTGACGAGGAGGCGGGATGCCGGACCAGTTCGGCGGGAGCGGACTTGCGCTCATGGACGGAGCCGGCGCGGCGGGCGCCCGGCCCGGCCGGGCCTTCGAGCAGGTGAGCGCCGTCGCGGACGCCGTGCTGTACGAGGGGTACCTGTTGTACCCGTACCGCCGGTCCTCGCCGAAGAACCGGGTCCGCTGGCAGTTCGGGGTGCTGCTGCCCCGCACCTGGGTGGAGCGGGACGGGCCGGTCGTGCCCGGCATCTCCGGGTCGGCGGACTCCTGGTACCAGCAGACCGAGTGCCTGGTGCGGGTGCCGCACGACGAGGCGGTCGTACGCGTGCGGGTCCGGTATCTCCAGATGCAGCACAAGCAGATGGAGGCCGCCGACGCGGCCGGCGGTCACCGTCCGGTCGAGTCGCTGCGCACGGACGACGGCGCCACCCATCTCTCCTTCGACGAGGCGGTGCCGCGCGAGACCGAGCTGACGGTGCCGCTGGCCGAACTGCTGGGCGACGCACGCACGGTGGCCGTGGGCGCGCCCGCCGGCACCGAGTACGAGCCGCTGCCGTCGGACGCGGGCCGGACGGTACGGCGGCACCGTGAGATCCGGGCCGCCGTGACGCTCACCGCCGAGCCGCTCGCTCCCCGGCTGTACCGGCTCCGGGTCCGGACCGAGAACACCGGCGAGGCGTCCGACCCGCGGGCCGCTCGGGGCGAGGCGCTGCGCGATGCGCTGATCGCCGCCCACACCCTGCTCGGCGGGGACGGAGTGGAGTTCGTCTCGCTGATCGATCCGCCCGCGGAGCTTTCCGCGCAGGTGCGCGGCTGCCGCAACGCGTTCACGTTCCCCGTCCTCGGCGGCGCGCCCTCGCGCTCCGGGAGCGGCGCCGGGGAGAGCGGCCCGGTCATGCTCTCCGCGCCGATCATCCTGCCGGACCACCCGCAGGTGGCGCCGGAGAGCCCGGGCGATCTGCACGACGCGGCGGAGATCGACGAGATCCTCACGCTGCGCACGATGCTGCTGACCGACGAGGAGAAGGCGGAGGCCCGCGCCACCGATCCGCGGGCCGCGCGGATCCTCGACCGGGTCGACAGCATGCCCCGTGAGGTCTTCGAGCGGTTGCACGGCGCGATCCGTTCCCTGACCCCGGCATCGCCGCCCGCCGGACGGCCCGCCTGGTGGCAGGAGGGCGGTGACGACGGCCTGTCGCCCACCACCGACACGGTGCCGGTGGACGGGGTGCCCGTCGGCGCGGGCAGCCCGGTGCGGCTGCGCCCGCGCCTGCGGGGCGCCGACGCACAGGACATGTTCCTGGACGGGCGGACCGCCGAGGTCGCCGGCGTCTTCCACGACGTCGACGGCAGCGTGCGGATCGCGGTCACCGTCGACGACGATCCGGCCGCCGAACTGCACGGCTGGTACGGCCGTTTCCACTACTTCCGGCCCGACGAGGTCGAACCCCTCGCGCCCACGGACCCGCCGGCCTCTCCCGGCCGGGCCGAAGACCGACTGCGACGGAGGCCGCAGACATGACCACACAGAGCGGTACCACCGAAATGCGCGGCGAGCCCAGCGGGGCCGAGGCGCGGCAGGGCTTCGACGAGATCACCATCCTCTGGATCTCCGAGGGCATGAGCTGTGACGGCGACACCGTGTCGCTGACCGCCGCGGGCCAGCCGTCCATCGAGGACGTGGTGCTCGGCCTCATCCCGGGCCTGCCGAAGGTCAACCTCGTCAACAAGGTGCTGTCGCCGAGCCTGGGCGGCGAGGACTTCCTGGCCCCGTACCGGGCGGCGGCCCGCGGTGACCTGGCCCCGTTCATCCTCGTGATCGAGGGCTCGGTCCCGAACCAGAACATCATCGAGGGCGACGGCTACTGGACGTCGTTCGGCAACGACCCCGACACCGGCGAGCCCCAGACCCTGAACTGGTGGATCGACCAACTCGCGCCCAGGGCCTGGGCCGTGGTGGCCGCGGGAACCTGTGCGACGTTCGGCGGCATCCACGCCATGGCCGGCAACCCGACCGGCTGCATGGGCCTCGCGGACTACCTCGGCTGGGAGTTCAAGGCGCGGTCGGGACTTCCTGTGGTCAACGTGCCCGGCTGCCCCATCCAGCCGGAGAACTTCATGGAGACCCTCGTCTGGGTGCTCCAGCACGCGGCCGGTTCCGCTCCCCCGCCGCCGCTCGACCACATGCTGCGTCCGCAGTGGCTGTTCGGGAAGACCGTGCACGAGGGCTGCGACCGGGCCGCGTACTACGAGCAGGGCGACTTCGCGAGGGACTACAACTCCCCCAAGTGCCAGGTGAAGGTCGGCTGCTGGGGTCCGGTCGTCAACTGCAACGTGCCCAAGCGCGGCTGGATGGCCGGCATCGGCGGCTGCCCGAACGTCGGCGGCATCTGCATCGGCTGCACGATGCCCAGCTTCCCCGACGCCTTCATGCCGTTCATGGACGAACCGCCGGGCGGCACGCTGTCGTCGATGGTGATCCGGCCCTACGGCGCGGTCATCCGCCGACTGCGCGGTCTGACCAACGACATGGTGAACCACGAGCCCAAGTGGCGCCACAACAAGCGCAAGCTGACCAGCGGTTACGACCCGCACTGGCGTGCCTGACGCCATCCGTCCCCACCCCGTCACCGACCCGCCGCCGGACCCGAACAGCAAGGGGCAGTACCGCAGATGACCACCACCGAATCCCGGACCGCAGAACGCAAACCCGCCCAGATCGTGGACATGTCCTGGGATCCGATCACCCGGATCATCGGCAACCTGGGTATCTACACGAAGATCGACTTCGCCAACCAGGAAGTCGTGGAGTGCCACAGCACCTCGTCGCTGTTCCGCGGCTATTCGGTGTTCATGAAGGGCAAGGACCCGCGTGACGCCGGGTTCATCACCTCGCGCATCTGCGGTATCTGCGGCGACAACCACACCACCTGCTCCAACTACGCCCAGCAGATGGCCTACGGCGTCAAGCCGCCGAAGCTGGCCGAGCACATCACCAACCTGGGCGAGGCGGCGGAGTACATCTTCGACCACACGATCTTCCAGGACAACCTGGTCTTCGTGGACTTCTGCGAGGCGATGGTCAAGGCCACCAACCCCGGTGTGCTGGCCCGCGCCGAGCGCACCGAGGCACCCCGCGGGGACGTCCACGGCTACCGCACCATCGCCGACATCATGAAGGCCTTCAACCCCTTCGAGGGCGAGGTCTACAAGGAGGCGCTGAAGGTCAGCCGGATCACCCGGGAGATGTTCTGCCTGATGGAGGGGCGGCACGTCCACCCCTCCACGATGTACCCGGGCGGCGTCGGCACGATGCCGCAGCCGAACACCTTCACCGACTACCTCAGCCGGCTGATGCGCGTCATCGACTTCGTCAAGAAGGCGGTGGCGATGAACGACGACGTCTTCGACTTCTTCTACGAGGCGCTGCCCGGCTACGAGGAGGTCGGCAAGCGCCGTATCCTGCTGGGCTGCTGGGGCGCCTTCCAGAACCCGGACGTCGTCGACTACCGCTACGCCACCATGAACGAGTGGGGCAAGGCGATGTACGTCACCCCGGGCGTCATCGTGGACGGCAAGCTGGTCACCAACGACCTGATCGACATCAACCTCGGGCTGCGCATCATGCTGGGCAGCTCCTTCTACGAGGACTGGGTCAACGAGGACCCGTTCGTCACCCACGACCCGCTCGGCAACCCGGTCGACATGCGCCACCCGTGGAACCAGACCACCGTCCCGGTGCCGCAGAAGCGGCAGTTCGACGGCAACTACAGCTGGGTGATGAGCCCGCGCTGGCTCCACCCGCAGACCGGTGACCACCTGGCGCTGGACACCGGCGGCGGGCCCCTCGCCCGGCTCTGGTCGACCGCGCTGAGCGGCCTCGTCGACACCCCGTACGTGAAGTCGGCCGGCGGCGTCATCCGCATCACCCTGCCCAAGGGCGAGAAGCTGCCGGAGACGACCCTGGAGTGGCGTCCCCCGAAGTGGAGCAACACCCTCGAACGCGACCGCGCCCGGCCGTACTTCATCGCCTACGCCGCCGCCATGGCGCTGCATTTCCTGGAGGAGGCGATGGGGATGCTGCAGAGCGGCGACACGAAGGTGTACGAGAACTTCGAGGTGCCGGACGAGTCGATCGGCTGCGGCTTCCACGAGGCGGTGCGCGGTGTCCTCTCCCACCATCTGGTGATCCGGGACAAGAAGATCGCCAACTACCACCCGTACCCGCCGACCCCGTGGAACGCCAGCCCTCGCGACATCTACGGCACCCCCGGCCCCTACGAGGACGCCGTCCAGGGCCAGCCGATCTTCGAGGAGAACGGCCCCGACGACTTCAAGGGCGTCGACATCATGCGCACCGTGCGCAGCTTCGACCCCTGTCTGCCGTGCGGCGTGCACATGTACATGGGCAAGGGCAAGACCCTGACCACCGTGCACTCGCCGACCTACGGAGCGAACCATGGCTGACGCCGTACGGCTCCGGGACCCGGCGGTGGAGGCGCGGCTCGCCCGGCTCGACGAGGTGCTGGCGGGGCTGGAGTCCGCTCCCGGCCCGGCCCTGGAGGCGGTGCGGCTGCTGACCGAGGTCTACGGCGAGGCCCTCGCCCGGATGCTGGACCACACGGACGAGCGGTCGCTGGAGCGGCTCGCC
>NZ_JBSGDB010000439.1:0-7398 GCF_053602155.1 Streptomyces sp. NPDC004561 | reverse complement strand
GGGCAGCTGATGTGGTGCGCCATCGCCGTGGCGGTGTTCGCCGGCGCGGTCGCGCTGCTCAAGGACCACCGCAGACTGCAGCGCTACCCCTACATCACGATCGCCGTGGGCATGGTCCTGCTGATGGCACCGGCGTTCTACCCCGGCGACGTCTACGGCGCCAAACGGTGGATCTTCATCGGGCCACTGTCCTTCCAGCCCGGCGAGTTCGTGAAGATCGTCATCGTGGTGTTCTTCGCCGGGTACCTGACGATGCGCAGGGACGCCCTCGCCCTCGCCGGGCGGCGCCTGATGGGCATGTATCTGCCACGCGGACGGCAGTTGGGCCCGGTCGCGGCCGTCTGGGTACTCAGCCTGCTCGTCCTGATCTTCGAACGGGACCTCGGCACCTCGCTGATCTTCTTCGGCCTGTTCGTGATCATGCTCTACGTCGCCACCGAGCGCACCAGCTGGGTCGTGTTCGGCATCGCCATGTTCGCCGTCGGCGCCTTCGTCGTCGGCTCCTTCGAACCACACGTCCACGGCCGTGTCGTCGCCTGGCTCCACCCCATGGACATCTTCCTGCCGCCCGACAAGCGCCCCGCGGGACTCGTCTCGGACCAAGCCGCCCAAGCCCTGTTCAGCTTCGGCTCGGGCGGCATCTTCGGCACCGGCCTCGGCCAGGGCCATCCGGAACTCATCGGCTTCGCCGGACGCAGCGACTTCATCCTGACCACGGTCGGCGAGGAACTCGGCCTCGTCGGGGTGACACTCGTCATCCTGCTCTACGCACTCCTCGCCGAGCGCGGCCTGCGCACCGCCCTGACGGTCACCGACCCGTTCGGCAAGCTGCTCGCCGGCGGCCTGGCCTCGGCACTCGTCCTCCAAGTCTTCGTCGTCGTGGGAGGTGTCACCGGACTCATCCCGCTCACCGGCAAAGCCCTGCCCTTCCTCGCCCAGGGCGGCTCGTCCATGGTGGCCAACTGGCTGCTGATCGCCATCCTGATCAAAGCCAGCGACACCGCCCGCCGACCCCCACCCACACCCGCCGCGGACGTCAGCACCGCCGAAACCCAGCTCGTACGGCCGTGAGCCCGTCGCCCCTCCGACGAGAGCGAGAACCCACCGATGTTCCTCGACATGAGCCTCCCGGACCTGCTCACCCTGACGATCCTCGCCACCCTGCTCTTCGGGCCGGACAAGCTCCCCAAGGTCGTCCGGGAGGTGGCCGGGGCCCTGCGCACGATCCGGGCGTTCGCCGACAGCGCCCGGGAGGAGGTACGCGCCGAACTCGGCCCGGAGTTCAAGGACCTGGACCTCGGCGACCTGCACCCCAGGACGTTCGTCCGCAAGCATGTCCTGGACGGCGAGGGTCTCGGCCTCGACGAGATCCGCTCCGCCCTGAACCCGAGCGCGGAGCTGTCGGAGGCGGCCGCCGCGATGACCGGCGAGCCTACCGAGCGACCCGAGAGCCGGACGAGCCCGGCCTCCGTGCCGCAGCAGACCCCTGCACACGCCTACGATCCCGACGCCACGTGAGCCACGACGAGCGGGCGGTGGGCGGCGGAAGGTCCTGGTAGGCGCGGCGTACTTCGCTGAGTGCCTCCCTGCCTTGTTTGTTGTGCAGGTCGCCTTGTCTGTTGCGCAGGTCACGCCGAAGGGGGTCGGCCATGGACCCGTGGTCGCCGCGCGTCCGGTCAGCCGGAAAACGGCCGCCGGGGTCAGTGCGGGGCGGAGAGCCACTGGCTGAGCCAGGCGAAGGCCGGCGGGTACTCCGCGGACCAGGTGTTGTAGTTGTGGCCGCCGTTCGGCAGGAACAGCGTGCGCACCGTGACCGGCGAGAACGCCGCGGCCGCCTGGAACTGCGTGATGTAGGAGGGCGAGCTGAGACGGTCCTCGCGTGAGGTGGCGAGGAACAGGCTGGCATGGGACTTCGTGCGCCGCACCAGGTAGGTCGGGCTGTTGAGTCGGCGCACGGTCGGGTCCGGGAGGACGGACTTGTCGCCCGTCAGCGGGTCGGGGTCGAGGGCGGCGCCCGCGCCGAAGACCTTCGGGTACTGCAGAGGCAGTTTCGCGGCGCAGAAGCCGCCGGTCGAGAAGCCCATCAGGCCCCAGCCGCCGGCACCCGGCAGGGTGCGGAACTTGTGCCTGATCAGGTCCGGGACGTCCGTCGACATCCAGGTCGCGACCTTGCGGTTGGGCAGGTCGGTGCAGTCGGTGTCCACACTGCCCGGGTTGACCACGGGCATCACCAGGATGAAGGGGTGCACCTTGCGCTGGCTCAGCAGGTCCGAGAAGGCGCCCGGCATGCCGCCGTGCTCCAGCCAGGACTGCGGGGAGCCGGGCACTCCGTGCAGCAGCATGATCACCGGGAACCGCTTCTTCTTGTAGGCCGGCTCGTCGTACTGCGGCGGCGTCCACACCAGCACCTCCCCGGACAGGGCGGACTTCTGGCCGTGGAAGTAGGTGTCCAGGACACCGCCCTTGGTGCTGTGGTTGAACTTCGCGCGTTGCACCGGCGGCCCCGGCATCGCGACCGCGTTGGTGTTGTCCGTGTTGCCCATGAAGTCGTCCCAGGACGCGTACAGCCCGTAGCTGTTGTTGATCCAGACGGCCACGACACTGATCGCGGTGAGCTGACACAGGCCGATCATCACGGTGTGCGCCAGCCAGCGCGCCGGCCTGGGCCCGCGGATCCTGGCCCACAGGGCGATCGTGCCGATCATCGCCACGACCGTCGCGACGATGAGGACGATGAAGAACGGCGTTCCTGTGAGGGACACGCGACCACCTTTCCGGGACCCTGGACTAGGACGAAGCGGACGATACCGACCGTAACGTCTGTGATGTCCACGCAGGCAAGCTACCTGGATAGAGGGGACCCGACGATCACGGGTTCCGTCCGACAGGACACGACAAGGGAAACGATCGTCGGAGCCCACCTGAAAAGACCGGTCAGCGGGTCCTTTGAAAACCAGAAGTGGAGCCTGCACGGCTTCCAGCGCTCCGGCGGAGACCCGGATCAAGGTCCAGCAGAGGCGGAGACGGGTCCCAGTACCAGGACACCCCGCATGACACCTGTCATACGCAACACCGGACGGCGGGCACTTGGGGTCCAAGTGCTCCCGTCCGTACGGTACTTCCCATGACGAAGAACAGCGAAGAGGGTTCACGGAAGACCGACGTCAAGGTGAGCCTGATCGGCGGTCACCGCCTGGCGGGAGCCACCCTCCACGAGCGGACCGTCACCGCCTCCCTCATCGGCGGGGCCGACATCGATCTGACGGACATCGACATCCCGGACGGCGCAGAACTGCGCATCACCAAGCTGAGCCTGATCGGCGGCGTCAGCCTCAAGGTCCCCCGCGACGTCCGGGTCGAGGTGCACGGGCTGCGCCTGGGCGGAGTGAAGGACGACGGCCCGAGCGAGCCCGGCGGCCCGACGGTCCGGATCGACGCCTGGGGTCTGCTCGGCGGCGTCTCCGTCCGCCGCGCCTAGGCACCGCCCGGGCGGTCCGGGGCGTGGCCGGCACTTCGCCGCTTCCGGTACGCGGGTCTCGCCCCGCTGCGGTCCCCCACAGCCATGGGCCCGCAGTCCGGCCGAGTTGTGCGATCCTCCCGCGGGTGCGGTCACCCGAGGGCGTCCCAGAACGTGCAGTGGTGGCGCAGCCGCGCCGTGCGCGTCGGGACGATGTGGTCCGGCGCCAGCGACAGCACCGTCTGCCGGGGCCAATGCGGCGACGACGGGCCGTTCGGGTCGGCGGTGCGGGCGAACCGGGTCCAGTAGTCGATCATGGTGTCGGCCAGCCGATGCTGTGCCGCGGTCAGGTCACGGGGGCGGCCGCCCAGGTCGAACAGGTAGGGCAGTTCGCTCGCGTGCGGCGCTCCGAGCGGGAACGGCGGCGTGCCCGAGGTGAGCGGCGGGGCGTGCTCGTCGGCGAACTCGTAGCGCCAGACCGGCACATGGGCGGCGAGCAGGCTGCCGGTGCGCGCGGTCGGGCAGGCGAAGTCGGCGTCGCCGATGACCGCGCCGAACACCGGGCCACCGTCGGTGCCGTGCACCGGGTACTCGCGGACGATCGCCTTCGCCTGCCCCGGGGAGGGGAAGAAGGAGGCCACGACGCCGGGCCAGGTGGCGGGAGTGACGGGATGGCCGGCCTGGACGATCCCGCCGGCCCAGCCGTTGCCCTCGTCGTGGTTGTTCCCGACGAGCACGGGGACGCGATGGAAGCGGCCGGCGGCGATCGCCGCTGCGGGATCGCTGGGCAGCAACGGAGTTGTGTGAGCGGGCTGTTGATCGATCTCCTGGGCCGCGAGCAGACGCGGGACGTCCACGCGGCGCAGGCAGGCCATCACGTCGCGGGCGGCGCCGCAGCCGACCTTTGCCGCGAGGTCCGCGCCCGCGGCGCGCGCCGTGGACACAGGGACGGAGGACGGGGCGAACGGACGGTCGGGGCGGCCTGTACACGGGCCGCTCTCGATGATCGCCCGGTCGAAGAGCCCCACGGCGGCGGGTGAGGCAAGTTGGGCGCAGACGCTGAAGCCACCGGCCGACTCGCCGGCCAGCGTCACGTTGTGCCCGTCGCCGCCGAAGGCGCCGATCTCGGTGCGGACCCAGCGCAGTGCCGCCTGCTGGTCGGCGAGGCCGAAGGTGCCCGAGCCGGGCAGCCCGCCGTGCGCGAGGAAGCCGAGGGTCCCGAGGCGGTAGTCGACGGTGACGACCACGACGTCGCCGCGGGTGACCATGCGGTGGGCGTCGTACGAGCCGCCCGCCCCGGTGGTGAGGCCGCCGCCGTGCAGCCAGACGATCACCGGCCGGGGATGTGCCGGTCCTGCGCCGTCGGGCGTTGTGACGTTCAGGTGGAGGCAGTCCTCGTCGGTGCTGCCGCCGGGCACCTCGCCGGCCGGCTGCGGGCAGGCGCTCGCGGGCCGGGTCGCGTCCCTTACCCCGGACCAGGGGGTGGCGCGGTGGGGCGGCGTCCAGCGCAGCCCGCCGACAGGGGGCGCCGCGTAGGGGATGCCCTCGAAGGTGCGGTAGCCGTCGTGGGCGGCGCCCCGCACCGGGCCGTAATCGGTGCGTACCGTCGTGGCCGCGGGCCGGGCGGGCTCCGTCGGTGGTAACGCGGACCAGGCCGTCGCGAGCACGGCGGTCAGGGCGCAGCCCAGGGTGGTCAGGACGCGGTGCATGCTCATCGTCTCCCCATCCGGTCAGCTGCCGCCCATGCCGCCCTGCGCTGCGATCATGGTCATCGGCAGAGCGCGTACGGCTTTCTCCAGGCCGGGCGCGAGGGCGGCGAGAGACCCCGTGCAGGCGTCGATACGGGCCCGGAAGGTCTTCTGGTCCTGCCGTGACACGACCGAGTGGACGCCGCCCGCGGCGGCCAGCGCCAGCAGCGCGGCGTCGGCGGCGGGGACCTCCCGCACCGGCCCGCTCCCGTGCAACGCCGCGGCCACGCGGGCGCGGAGTGCGGCGGTCACGGCGTGGTCCGTCACGGTCAGCCGCCGTGTGCCGAAGCGGGTGCGGGGCGCCTTCACGGTGAGGAGTTCCGCCGCGGCGAGCCGGTCCTCCACTTCCGTCAGGGTCCGCTTGCGGTGGTGGCGCACGAGGTGCTTCCAGCCGTGACCGACGGCGGCGTCGCGCAGAACGCCGTCCAGGACGGGGTCACCGGTCGCCTCCGTGCCGGACACGGTGACCGTGCCGCCGTCCTCCCGCAGCCGGCCGCGCAGGGCGAGGTCGACCAGGGCGGCAGCGCGGACCAGCAGCTCCGTGCGGGTACGGTCGTACGGGCCTTCGGCCGCGTCGTCGTGGGCGAGCAGGTACATGAGGCAGGCGAGGTCGTCGATCACATCTCGACGCTACGGCCGGCCGCTCCGGCTGCAGATCGGCCATGGGAGCGGTCCGGCACTGGGAACGCAGCAGGATCGCGGGCCCGGCCTCCTCCTTGAGGAGGAGGCGGCGGCCGTCAGGGGCGGCGCGGTTCCACGAGGCCGTGGTCGTAGGCGGCGACGACGGCCTGGACGCGGTCGCGCAGGCCCAGCTTGCGCAGCACCGCGGTGACGTGGTTCTTGACGGTGGCCTCCGACAGGCTGAGTCGCCCGGCGATCTCCGCGTTCGACAGTGCCTGCCCGATGAGGGTGAGCACCTCGCGCTCGCGGCCGGAGAGACCCTGCAGGGAGGGCGGCGGTGCCGGGTCGGGTGTGGTGCGCAGGAACCGGTCGAGGACGCGGCTCAGCACGGTCGGCGCCAGCAGCGCGTCGCCGCGCGCGGTGAGGCGGATCGCGTCGACGAGTTCGGCGGGGCGGATGTCCTTCAGCAGGAAGCCGCTCGCCCCGGCCCGCAGGGCGGCGACCACGTGCGCGTCCACGTCCCAGGTGGTCAGCACGAGCACCCGGGCCCGGCTGCCGCACTCCGCGATCCGCCGGGTCGCCTCGATGCCGTCCAGGACGGGCATGCGTACGTCCATCAGCACCACGTCGGGCGCCAGTTCCCGCGTCAGCCGCACCGCCTCCTGGCCGTCGGCCGCCTCACCGACCACCTCGAGGTCGCCCCGGGCGTCGATGATCATGCGGAATCCGGTGCGGACCAGGGCCTGGTCGTCGGCCACCACCACCCGTAGCGTCATGACGCGCGCTCCACCGGCAGCCGCGCCGCAACCTCGAACCCGCCTCCGGGGAGGTGACCGGCGTGCAGGCTGCCGCCCACGAGGCGTGCGCGCTCCCTCATTCCCACAAGACCGCGTCCCGCTCCCGCAGCGGCCGAACCGCTCTGCGACGTACGCCCGTTGTCGGCCACCGTGACCTCCACGTACTCCCTTTCCACCGTCACGCGCACGCTCACCTCGTCGGCGCCGGCGGCGTGGCGCAGCGTGTTGGTGAGGGCCTCCTGGACGATCCGGTAGGCCGCCAGGTCCACCGTGGCCGGCAGCCCGTCGGTGGCGCCCTCGCAGTGCACGCGCACGGTCATCCCGGTCGCACGCACGGTGTCGGCCAGCTCGTCCAGGCGTGCGAGCGAGGGCCCCGGCTCCCGCTGCTCCCCAGTCCCGTCCTCCCCCGCCTCAGGCCGGAACGCACGCAGCAGCAGGCGCAGTTCGCCGAGCGCCGAGCGGGCACCCGTCTCGATGGCCCGCAGCGCCTGACGGGCCTGCTCGGGCCGTTCGGTGAACACGTCGTCGGCGGCGCCCGCCTGGATGACCATCACCGACAGGGTGTGCGCCACGACGTCGTGCACCTCGCGCGCGATCCGCGCACGCTCTTCCACCACGGCCCGACGCGTCTCCGCCCGCATCCGGGCCTGCTGCGCCCTGCGCCACTGCCCCGCGGTCCACGCGAGGACCACCGTCAGCAGGTAGACCGCCAGCCCCGCGGAGCCGGCCGCGCCGCACCCGAGCGGCGCGAACAGGGACATCGCCGCGAGCGCCC
>NZ_JBSGDB010000438.1:0-7408 GCF_053602155.1 Streptomyces sp. NPDC004561 | reverse complement strand
ACCGTTGAACTCCGCTTCAGCGCGCTGCCCGAGCACGTCCGGACCGCCCGACTGGTGGCGGCAGCGGTGGCGCGCAGGGCCGGAGTGGACGAGGCTGGACGTGATGATGCCCGTGTTGGACGGGCTCGCCGTGTGCCGGCGGCTACGGGCTCTGGGCGACCGTACGCCGATCCTGGTGCTGACCGCGCTCGACGCGGTCAGCGACCGGGTGGACGGGCTGGACGCGGGAGCGGACGACTACCTCGTCAAGCCGTTCGCGCTGGACGAGCTCGCGGCCAGGCTCCGTGCGCTGCTGCGGCGTACGGGGCCCGGCGAGGCACCGCCGGCGGCCGGGCTGCGCTTCAGCGACCTGGTCGCCGACCCGGAGACTCGTACGGCGGTGCGGGCGGGACGGCGGCTGGAGTTCACCCGCACCGAATGGTCCCTACTGGACCTGCTGCTGCGCCATCCCGGCCAGGTCCTGGAGCGCGAGACGATCATGCGCTGGGTATGGGGCCGGGACCTCGGGCCCGATTCCAATTCGCTGGCCGTCTACATCGGGTACCTGCGCCGGAAGATCGAGGCCGACGGTGCCTCGCGTCTCGTCCATACCGTGCACGGGATCGGCTACCGGCTGGACGAGCGGTGACCCAACCCCGTGGGCACCGACGCCCTCCGCTGCGCCGCCGGCTGGCGCTGACCGCCTCCGCGGCCGTAGCGGGCGTGGCACTCGGCGTGTGCGCGGGGGCCTACGCGGTCACCGTCCACACCCTCCAGCGGCAGTTCGACCTTCAGCTCACGCAGGCAGCCACGCTGGCCATCCAGCGGCATTCCGAGGAGGGGCCCGGTGTCCAGGCCGGCGAGTGCCGGTTCCTGGCCGCTCCCGCCTGCGCGCAGCTTGTGCCCGAAGCACCCGCAGACGATCCGCACGCGACGTATCTGCTGCCTGTCTCCGCGGCTGTGCGTCAGGTCGCGGGCCGTGACCGGGCTCCCTACTTCAGTACGGCCTCCGTGGACGGCCATCCGGTGCGTGTGCTCACGACACCGGCACGCAAGGGGCTGGCCATGCAGGTGGCGCTCCGCTCCGACGGAGTGGGGCGGGCCGAGCGCCAGGCCGCCCTGCTCCTGGCGGCGATCGGCGGGGCCGGTGTGCCCGTCGCTGCCCTGCTGGGCTACTGGGTGTCCCGTTCCGGTCTGGCGCCGTTGACCCTGCTGACCTCTACGGCGGAGCGGATCACCACCACGCGCGACGCCGGGCTGCGCATCGAACTGCCCGCCGGGCCGCACAACCGTGAGGACGAGATCACCCGGCTCGCGGTCACCTTCAACACGATGCTGGACGCGCTGGAGGAGTCACTCTCCGCGCAGCGCCGCCTGGTCGCCGATGCCTCGCACGAGCTGCGTACCCCTTTGACAGCCCTGCGTTCCAACGCCGAGATCCTGCTGCACGCGGACCGGTTGACCCCGAGGCAGAGGGAACGTGCCACGGGAGCCCTCACCCGCCAACTGCGTGAAGTGACGACTCTGGTCAACGACTTGATCGACCTGGCACGCGACGAGGAGCCGCAGCAGACCCTGGAACCGGTCCAGCCAACGGCTCTGCTGGAGCACAGTGTGGCCGCTGCACGTGACCACTGGCCCCACGTCGGTTTCGTCCTCGACATCGAACCCGCGACCGCGTCGGCCCTGACCGCCGCCGCCCCGAGCCGTCTGACCCGGCTGTTCTCCAACCTGCTGGACAACGCCGCGAAGTTCTCGCCCGCCGACGGCCGGGTCGAGGTGACCGCGCGCCGGTCGGCGCGCGGCGGCGAGTTGGAGATCACCGTCCGCGATCACGGTCCCGGGATCGACTCCGCCGACCTGCCCCATGTCTTCGACCGCTTCTACCGTTCCCAAGCCGCTCGTGCCCTGCCCGGCTCCGGCCTGGGGCTGGCCATGGCCCGGCAGATCGCCCACACACACCACGCGGAACTCACGGCTCATCAGGCGCCCGGGGGTGGAGCACTGTTCCGCCTGATGCTGCCCGTCGACCCGCACGGCGGCAGCCGGCGGCGCGGGCCCTGACACAGTGCTGCCCTCGGGCAGGCGGCGCCGGGGACGGTGGGCGTCAGCGGAAGTTCCGCACGCCGCCGCTCCTGGTTCCCGCTCTTGGTTCCCGCTCTTAGTTTCTTCTTAGAAGCACTCCGCAGGATCGCTCTCCATGACGATCAAACGAGTTTCGGCTGTGCTCGGACTGCTCCTCGCGACGACCTGCTCCCAGGTCACCGTATCCTCCGCGGAAGCCGCGGCCCCTTCCTCCGCGGCCCCGGCCAACTATCTCTACGCCTCCATCGGGGACTTCGACACCGACGTCAAACCCCTCCTCGACCGCCCGGACATCGCGGGCGTGCAGGTGGTGGTGCCCTGGAAGGCTCTCGAACCGAGGAAGGGCCGGTACGACTTCTCCCAGATCGACCACGCCCTGAAATACGCCCAGTCACGCGGCAAGAAACTGTTCGTCCAGGTGCAGGACCGCTTCTTCACCCTGCCCGCCAGGATTCCGGACTATCTGCTCAAGGACCCGGAGTACCGTGGCGGCGCGGCACCGACCACGAACGAGAGCGGCCTCGGTCCCGGAGAACCCGGTGCCGTGGCCGCCCAGTGGAACACCGAGGTCAGGAACCGCTTCCAGCATCTACTCAAGGCGCTCGCCCAGAGGTTCGACGGCCGTCTCGCCGGAGTGAACCTCCCGGAGACCGCGACCGCCGTCGACGCGAGCAAAGACCGCACCGGGTACAGCGACGACGCCTACTTCCGTGCGGAACTCGACAACATGGCCTATGGAGCCGACGTCTTCAAGAAGACCCCATTCATCCAGTACGTGAACTTCTGGCCCGGCGAGTGGAACAACGACCACGACTACATGGGCCGGACCTTCGAATTCGCCAAGAAGCACGGTATCGGGCTGGGCGGTCCCGACATTCTGCCCAATCGTCCGGCGCAGATGCAGAATTCGTATCCCTTCTTCCACCGGTACCGAGGACAGCTCCCGCTCGTGGCCATGGCGGTGCAGGAACCGGATTTTGAATACACCAACCCTGGAACGGGCAAGCCGTACACCCGCCAGGAGTTCACCGACTTCGGTACCGAGTTCCTCGGGGTGAACCGGATCTTCTGGGCCACCAGTTCTCCCTGGCTCCACGAGTGAACTTGCCACCGGGCAGGAGTTGGTAGCGGCCGAAGAAGGTGCGCAGGGGGTCTGTCGATGTGGAGATCCGTCGCGTCGATCCAGGAGATCGTCACTACCCGGTCCGGCGCCGTTTCCACCGCTTCTCCGGCCAGCAGCGCCCAGTCGCGGCAGGAGGCGACGGTCTCCGGCCCTCCCCGTTCCGCCATGCGAGCCTCAACTGCCGGGCGGCTACTGCTCCCGCGCCCGCGCCTTGGTCAGTTGCGTCGCGATGGCGGTGAGGCGTGCGGCCGGCGCGCCGGGGTCGGATCTCGTCATGGCGGTGAGATCGATGGTCGCCGTCGTGTGACGGAGCGGTCTGAACCGGACGGCGGGGCGTGACGTGGACGCCGCGGCGGGTACGACGGTCACGCCGAGCCCGCACTCGACCATGGCGATCTGTGAGGTCACCGACCGCGCCCAGTGGGCCGGGACAGGGCTGAACCCGGCCGCTCGGCACATGGTCGCCATGGCGTCGTGGTAGTCGGGCGAGATCTGGCGGTGCAGCCACACCCACGGTCCGCCCGCGAGGTCCGCCAGATCCAGTGGGCCGGTGGCATCGGCGGCGGGGTGGTGCAGGGGCAGGGCCGCGACGAACCGGTCGGCGAAGAGCAAGGTCGCCGTGGTGCCGCGCACCGGGGCGGTCTGGCGCACGATCGCCCAGTCGAGCGAGCGGTCCAGGAGCCCCGCCGCGGCTTCATGGGTGTCGATCTCCTGGGTGCGGATCTCGACGTCCGGCGCGGTCTCGTAAAACCGCTCCAGCACGAGGGGCAGGGGCCAGGAGAAGGCCGAGGCTACGGCGCCCAGGCTCAGTCGCCCGCCGCGGCCGGTGGCGATCTGCCGGGCGGCGGCCTCGGCTTCCTCGGAGTGCCGGATCTATACCTACCGGTCCGTACTCGCGGTGGCTACGCAACTGCGTGGCCGTACCGTCGTCGTGGGCGGAGTGTCCAAGGAGCACGCCATGACCGGCTGGTGCGTCGGCTGGCTCGCCGCGCCACCGGAGATCATCGCCTCGGCGCGCCTGCACGTCTCCCGCACCATCACCCATGTCCCGACGGTCAACCAGCGGGCACCGTTCGTCGCCCTGGGGGACAGCACCACCCCCGTCGAGGCCGCCCGCGACTACCGGCGCCGGCGCGCACTGCCGGCCGAGGCGCTCAACGGCATCGACGGAATCGAGTGCCCGCTGCCCGACGGCGGTATGTTCGCCTTCCCCGACGTCAGCGGACTGCTCCGCGACCGCGGCTGGAACAGCAGCGCCGACCTGGCCGCGTGGCTCCTCGACACCGCTCACCTCGCGGTCGTACCCGGCGAGGCGTTCAACGCGCCCGGACGCATCCGCGTGTGCTTCGCTGTCGACGACGAAACCCTGATCACCGCGATCGAGCGACCGCGGACCGTCCTCGGGCCCGCGCGGTACGAGCCTGCCGTGCACCACATGGAGGCAGTCCGATGAGCCCTGTCAGGAAGCTCGACCGCTTCACGCTCCCCCTCACCGTCGGCGCGACCCGTGTCGAGGTGTCCGGCCTCCACCGTGACGGCACCGGCACGCCCCTGCTGTTCCTGCACGGCTTCGGCTCGACGAAGGAGGACTACGCGGACGTCGTCCAGCAGGCGCGGCTCGCCGGCCGTCCTGTCCTGGCCTACGACGCGCCCGGCTGCGGCGCCAGCACCTGCGCGGACCTCGGCGCCGTCTCCATTCCGTTCCTCGTCTCCGTCGCCGAGCAGGTGCTCAAGGCGCGGCAGATCGACCGGTTCCACGTCGTCGGGCACTCGATGGGCGGTCTGACCGCGCTCCTGCTCGCCGACGGCGACCCCGGCAGGGTCGCGAGCTTCACCGACATCGAGGGCAACGTCGCGCCCGAGGACTGCTTCCTCAGCCGGCAGATCGTCACCCACGCCCACGACGATCCCGAGGAGTTCCTGGCCCGGTTCGCCGAACGCGTCGGCGGCTCACGCATCTACGGCGGCGCCCTGTACGCGTCGAGCCTCCCCCACAAGGTCCGGGCCGGAGCGGTCAGGGCCATCTTCGAGTCCATGGTCGACCTCTCCGACCACGGCAGGCTGCTCGACCGGTTCCTCGCACCCCCCGCCCCCCCGCGCCGAGGATGTTCATGTACGGAGAGCGGAACAACACGCTCTCCTACCTCCCCGCCCTGGCCGAAGGCGGCGTCGAACTCGCCGAGATCGAGCACTGCGCCCACTTCCCGATGTACTCGAACCCGCCGCAGATGTGGGCCCGCATCGCCGGCCTCGTCGCACGCGCCGACGCCGACTCCTGACCGCTCGGTCGCGGGAGAGGCGGCGTTCACTCGCCGCAGGATCGGCCCGGCGTCGACCACGACAGCTCCGTCGGCATGGTGCGTCGGCCGCACCAGGGCAGCACCAGCGCTCGGCAGTTCGGCGATCGGCGACCACGTGGCGGCGAACGCGAGCGACCCGAACGCTCAAGCGCCACCGCTCAACTGATCCAGTGGCACGATTCTTTGGTCATTGTTGAAGGACAAGCCTATCCGCCCGACAACTGCGAGAGTAACCTCGCCCCGTCCGCCACCCCTGTGCACCCACCCCCCACCTGCGGGGCGGACACGCAAGTCCCTTTCGATCTCAAGAGAGGACTCTGATGGCACGCACCATCAGACGGTGGCTGCTCGCGGGGGTGGGCACACTCAGCCTCGCAGCGGCGGGCGCCGTGCCCGCGACGAGCGCTGCCCACCAGGCAACCTTCCCGCAAGTACGGCCAACTGTCGCAGATTACACGCAGTTGACGATTAGTCAGATACCCCCAACGCAGGCTCAGTGCGCGTCAGTGGGACGTCGCTGCTTCACCCCTCAGGCCATCCAGGCGGCCTACAACGTAGGCCCGCTGCACTCGGCCGGAGACGACGGCCGCGGTCAGACGATTGCGATCGTCGACTCCTACGGCAGCGACACCATGGCTCACGACCTGCACGTATTCGACCAGGCATTCCACCTGGCGGCCATGTGCGGGGAAGAGAACGTCAGTTGTGCGTCCGGCATGCCGACCTTCAGCGAGCTTCATCTGCAGGGCTCGCCCGCCACCAAGGCGCCGCCGTCCACGAGCAAATCCCCCGGGCAGGAGGACAAGAGCGCTTGGGCGCTGGAGGTGGCTCTCGACGTCGAGACCGCCCACGCCATGGCACCCGGCGCCAACATCCTGCTGGTCACCACCCCGACCGCCGAGACCCTCGGGGTGCAGGGTCTGCCTCAGATGATGGCCGCCGAGCAGTACGTCGTGGAGCACCACCTCGCGACCGTCATCTCCCAGTCGTTCGCCTCCGCGGAGGGCGCCTTCGGCAGCGCCCGGTCGCTGGAGAACCTGCGCTACGCCTACAAGGCGGCGGCCCAGAACGGCGTCACCGTACTCGGCTCGTCGGGTGACGACGGAAGCGCCGGTTCGACCAAGACGCCCGTGGGCAAGGGCGGGACCACGCTCACCGGTCCCGCCGTCGAGTGGCCCGCGTCCGACCCGCTGGTCACCGGAGTCGGCGGCACGGACCTGTGCACCGACCCGGGTGCCACCAACGGCAGGGTCGTGGACAGCGTCTCCCCGCCGGGAGCCTGCCAGAAGGCCTCCGGCCAGTCGGAGATCGCCTGGGTCGGCTCCGGCGGCGGCTACAGCAGCGTCTTCGCCAAGCCGGACTACCAGTCGAGCGCGATGCCGGCCGGCAGCACCTCCATCGGTGCGATGCGCGGCGTTCCGGACATCTCCCTGCAGGCGAGCCCGTCCACGGGAGCGCTGGTGTACGTGTCGCTCCCGCCCGACGGCCAGCGCGGGCTGAAGTGCGGCAGCACACCGTGCAGCACGGGCTGGTACGACATCGGCGGCACGTCGTTGGCATGTCCCCAGTGGGCGGGCCTGGTCTCCCTCGCCGACCAGATCAACGGCGGTGGACTCGGACCCATCAACCCGACGCTGTACAAGCTCGCGTCGGACCCGGCCACATACGCGGCGGACTTCAACGACGTCACCGTGGGCAACAACACCGCCGAAGCCTCGGTCCCGGGCTACTCGGCCACCAAGGGCTGGGACCCCGTCACCGGACTGGGCACGCCGAACGCGGCGAAGCTCCTGCCCGACCTCGTGAGCGCCGCGCACAGCGGCTGACCGGCGGGGCAGCAACCGGGCATCCCGGCGCCGACCGATTGCCAGATCCGCGAGCGCCTCACCCAGGGCCAGGGCCTGACCGGCCCGGAGACGGC
>NZ_JBSGDB010000437.1:0-7428 GCF_053602155.1 Streptomyces sp. NPDC004561 | reverse complement strand
GGGCCCGGTTCGCCGGCCCGGCGCCCCGCCGAGCGCCGCCCTGATCCCCGGTTGTCGGTGTCACCTGCCACAATTGCCGCGCAACCTGAGTGGAGAAGGCGGTACGGGATCGTGACGACACCCGGATCCATCGAAGTAGGGTCCATCGAAGGCAGGATCGCCGAGGAGCTCGGCGTACGGGAGCGGCAGGTGAAGGCCGCGGTGGAACTGCTCGACGGCGGTTCGACGGTGCCCTTCATCGCCCGCTACCGCAAGGAAGCGACCGAGATGCTCGACGACGCGCAGCTGCGCACGCTCGAGGAGCGGCTGCGCTACCTGCGGGAGCTGGAGGAGCGGCGGACCGCGATCCTGGAGTCGGTGCGCGAGCAGGGCAAGCTCACCGAGGAGCTGGAGGCCCGGATCCGCGGCGCCGAGACCAAGGCGCGGCTGGAGGACGTCTACCTCCCGTACAAGCCCAAGCGGCGCACCAAGGCGCAGATCGCGCGCGAGGCGGGCCTGGAGCCGCTGGCCGAGGGCCTGCTCGGCGACCCGACGGTCGAGCCGCTGGCGGCCGCCGCCGCGTTCGTGGACGCCGGCAAGGGCGTCGCCGATCCGCAGGCGGCCCTGGAGGGCGCGCGGGCGATCCTCACCGAGCGGTTCTCGGAGGACGCCGACCTGATCGGCGAGGTGCGCGAGCGCATGTGGGTGCGCGGGCGACTGGCCGCCAAGGTGCGGGACGGCAAGGAGGAGGCGGGCGCCAAGTTCGCCGACTACTTCGACTTCGCCGAGCCGTTCACCGAGCTGCCCTCGCACCGCATCCTGGCGATGCTGCGCGGCGAGAAGGAGGAGGTCCTCGATCTCGTCCTGGAGCCGGAGGAGGCCACGGAGGGACCCTCGTCGTACGAGGGCATCATCGCGCACCGGTTCGGGATCGCCGACCGGGGCCGCCCCGCCGACAAGTGGCTGACGGACACGGTCCGCTGGGCCTGGCGCACCCGCGTCCTGGTGCACCTCGGCATCGACCTGCGCCTGAGGCTGCGCACGGCGGCCGAGGACGAGGCGGTGAACGTGTTCGCCGTGAACCTGCGCGACCTGCTGCTGGCCGCCCCGGCCGGAACCCGCTCGACGCTCGGCCTGGACCCCGGTTTCCGTACGGGCGTGAAGGTCGCCGTGGTCGACGCCACCGGCAAGGTCGTCGCCACGGACGTGATCTACCCGCACGTCCCGGCCAACAAGTGGGACGAGGCGATCGCCAAACTGGCGCGGCTGGCGAAGGAGCACGCGGTCGACCTGGTCGCCATCGGCAACGGCACGGCGTCCCGGGAGACCGACAAGCTCGCCGGTGAACTGATCTCCAAGCACCCGGAGTTGAAGCTCACCAAGGTCATGGTGTCCGAGGCGGGCGCGTCGGTGTACTCGGCGTCGCAGTACGCCTCCCAGGAGCTGCCGGACATGGACGTGTCGCTGCGCGGCGCGGTCTCCATCGCCCGCCGGCTGCAGGACCCGCTGGCCGAGCTGGTGAAGATCGACCCCAAGTCGATCGGCGTCGGCCAGTACCAGCACGACCTGTCCGAGGTGAAGCTGTCCCGCTCGCTGGACGCGGTCGTCGAGGACTGTGTGAACGGCGTCGGCGTGGACGTCAACACCGCGTCCGTGCCGCTGCTCTCGCGGGTGTCCGGCATCTCCTCGGGCCTCGCCGAGAACATCGTGGCGCACCGGGACGCGAACGGGCCGTTCTCGTCGCGCTCCGAGCTGAAGAAGGTGGCGCGGCTCGGCCCGAAGGCGTACGAGCAGTGCGCGGGCTTCCTGCGCATCCGCGGCGGCGACCCGCTGGACGCCTCCAGCGTGCACCCGGAGTCGTACCCGGTGGTCCGCCGCATGGTGAAGACCTCGGGCCAGGAGGTGGCCTCGCTCATCGGCAACACGGGCGTGCTGCGCTCCCTGCGGCCCGCCGACTTCGTGGACGACACGTTCGGTCTGCCGACCGTCACCGACATCCTGAAGGAGCTGGAGAAGCCCGGCCGCGACCCGCGTCCGGCGTTCAAGACGGCCGCCTTCAAGGAGGGCGTGGAGAAGATCTCCGACCTCGCAGCCGGGATGGTCCTGGAAGGCGTGGTGACGAACGTGGCGGCCTTCGGCGCGTTCGTGGACATCGGCGTCCACCAGGACGGTCTGGTGCACGTCTCGGCGATGTCGAAGACGTTCGTGAAGGACCCGCGGGACGTGGTCAAGCCCGGTGACATCGTCAAGGTGAAGGTCCTCGACGTGGACATCCCGCGCAAGCGGATCGGGCTGACCCTGCGCCTGGACGACGAGGCGGCCCCGCAGGGGCAGGGCGGCGGACGTCAGCAGCGTGGCGGCGGTGCCCGGCCGCCCCAGCAGCGGCAGGGCGGTCAGGGCCAGCGGCAGGGCGGTCAGGGCCAGGGCCAGCGGCAGGGCCGTGGCGGTGACCGGGGCGGGCGTCAGGCGCCGGCACCGGCCAACAGCGCCATGGCGGACGCGCTGCGGCGGGCGGGGCTGCTGAACCCGAAGGACGGACGCCGCTGAGGCCAGCCGTCTCGGTGGGCTGAGCAGCACCCTCACGGGGCTTCGGCCCCGGACCCCGGCGGGGACGCCTCCAGCGTCCCCGCCCGGCGTCACCTCGGCGTGGGCTCCGTCAGCCGCAGTTCCAGGTCCCGCAGGTCCTTGCCGATGGACGAGCGGACCTTTCTGGACATCACCGGGGCGGCCAGGCGGTAGAGGGGGCCCGCGTCGCCGCGGACCCGGATGCGGGCCAGGGTGCCCCGCGGATGCTCGTCGAAGGTGTAGGTGACGTGCATGGGCATGGGCCCCGCGACCGACACCATGTCCAGCAGCCGGGGCGGCTCGTGCGCGGCGACCCGCAGGACGTAGTCGATGCGCCGGCCGAGGAAGTGGGCGGTGCGGGTGACCTCGGCACCGACGCCGAAGCCGCCCGCGGCCGCCTCCCTGGTCAGCTCCGCGGTGCGGATTCCCTGCGTCCACTCCGCGTCGTGGCGCCAGTCCATGGCGTACGCGGCCACCCGCTCGGGCGGCAGCGCGATCACGCGTTCCGCCGTCTCGTCGATCGTCATACCACCCTCTCGATCTCCCCGCGGGACTCCGTCTTCCCGTTGGTCGGCCGTCCCAGCCAGGATCGCGCCCGCCGTCGCCGAGCGCCCGCTGGAAGGCCGGGCCGTGTCCGCCGTTGCTGCCGGCTCGCCGTCGTGGCGGCGGGTGGCGGTCCCGGCCCGGACGCCTGGCTGCGGCGGCCGAACCCGAGCACGGCCGCCCCGCGGGCGTGCGCGGACGGTCCCGCCTCACTCCGGGGCCGGGGCGGATCCGCTCATGCGGGCACGGTTCTCCGCGAGGAGTTCCCGCACCCCGCGCTCGACCTCCTCGGGGTCGACGCCCACGGCGCGGCCCATGTGGATCGACCACACCTCCGAGCGCACATTGGTCTCGAAGTCCAGGTCGGCGCGGACGTTCTCGCGGGCGGCCTGGCGGTTCTGGCTCACCATCACGAAGGTGGACAGGAAGATCGCCTCCAGGCTGACGATCATGGTGAGCAGCCCGAAAGGAAAGGGGTCCCAGACCGCCCCCGGGCCGAACACGCCCACGTTGAACACGATCCGGACCGTGAACCACAGGGCGTGCAGATAGACGAACAGCATGGTCCCGGCGAAGGCGGTGATCACGTCCGCGATCCTGTCCTCGGTGCCCCGCATCCGCGCGAGCACGTCCTGCTCGCGCAGCAGCCGCGGAGCCGGACCGCCCGGTCGGCCCGGACCGCTCACCGCACCACCCATGCGCACCCCCCGGCCGACCGTCTGCGGAACAGCCGTGAGCCTACGCGGCGGGCGGGCCCGGACCCCAGTGCGGCACGAGGCCGGGTCAGCGCTCCGTGACCTTGCCCGCCGCGACCTCCAGTCGGCGCGTCACCCGGACCGCGTCCAGCATCCGCCGGTCGTGGGTGACCAGGAGCAGGGTGCCCTGGTAGGAGTCCAGGGCCGACTCCAGCTGCTCGATGGCGGGCAGGTCGAGGTGGTTGGTCGGCTCGTCGAGGACGAGCAGGTTGACGCCCCGGCCCTGGAGCAGCGCCAGGGCGGCGCGGGTGCGCTCGCCCGGGGAGAGGGTGGCCGCCGGGCGCAGTACATGCTCCGGCTTCAGGCCGAACTTGGCGAGCAGGGTGCGGACCTCGACCGGCTCGGTGTCCGGGACGGCCGCGCAGAAGGCCTCCAGCAGCGCCTCCGGGCCGTGGAACAGCTTGCGGGCCTGGTCGACCTCGCCGATCAGGACGCCGGAGCCCAGGGCGGCATGCCCGGAGTCGAGCGGGAGACGGCCCAGCAGTGCGCCGAGCAGGGTCGACTTGCCGGCGCCGTTGGCTCCGGTGACCGCGACCCGGTCCGCCCAGTCGATCTGCAGCGACACCGGGCCGAAGGTGAAGTCTCCGCGCCGGATCTCGGCGTCCCGCAGGGTCGCCACGACCGCGCCCGAGCGCGGGGCCGTGGCGATCTCCATGCGCAGTTCCCACTCCTTGCGCGGCTCCTCGACGGCCTCCAGGCGTTCGATCATGCGCTGGGTCTGCCGGGCCTTGGCGGCCTGCTTCTCGCTGGCCTCGCTGCGGAACTTGCGGCCGATCTTGTCGTTGTCGTTGCCCGCCTTGCGCCGGGCGTTCTTGACGCCCTTGTCCATCCAGGAGCGCTGCATCTGGGCGCGGTCCTGGAGGGCGGTCTTCTTGTCGGCGTACTCCTCGTAGTCCTCGCGGGCGTGCCGGCGGGCGACGTCCCGTTCCTCCAGGTAGGCCCCGTAGCCGCCGCCGTAGAGGTTGATCTGCCGCTGGGCGAGGTCGAGTTCGAGGACCTTGGTGACCGTGCGGGTGAGGAACTCGCGGTCGTGGCTGACGACGACCGTGCCCGCGCGCAGGCCGGTGACGAACCGTTCCAGACGCTCCAGGCCTTCGAGGTCGAGGTCGTTGGTGGGCTCGTCGAGGAGGAAGACGTCGTAGCGGGACAGCAGGAGGGAGGCGAGTCCGGCGCGGGCCGCCTGGCCGCCGGAGAGGGCGGTCATCGGCTGGTCCAGGTCGACGGCGAGGCCCAGGGAGTCCGCGACCTCCTCCGCGCGCTCCTCCAGGTCGGCGCCGCCGAGGTCCAGCCAGCGCTCCAGGGCGGTCGCGTAGGCGTCGTCGGCGCCGGGCGCGCCCGCGACCAGCGCCTCGGTCGCCTCGTCCATGATCCGCTGCGCCTCGGCGACGCCGGTGCGGCGGGCCAGGAACTCCCGCACGGTCTCCCCCGGTCGGCGTTCCGGCTCCTGGGGCAGATGGCCGACGGTAGCGGCCGGCGGGGACAGCCGCAGTTCGCCCTGCTCGGGTGGGGTGAGCCCGGCGAGCAGCCTCAGCAGGGTGGATTTGCCCGCGCCGTTGGCGCCGACCAGTCCGATCACGTCCCCGGGCGCCACGACGAGGTCGAGCCCGGAGAAGAGGGAGCGGTCGCCGTGCCCGGCGGCGAGGTTCTTGGCGACGAGAGTGGCAGTCATCAGGACGCCGATCCTAGTGCGACGCGCGCCCGCCCCTCAGCCCGGATTCCCCCGGGTCACCGGGGCCACGAGGACGCCTCCCGACGTGCGGGCGACGAGGTACGCCTCCCCCTTGACCGCTTTGGGGTCCAGGGGGAGGCGATGCCGGCCGGGTTCCAGGGTGCCGTCGAACACCTCGCGGCTGCGGGGGCGGTGCAACCGGTCGAGGCGGTGGGCGGTGATCCGTACCCGGCACGCCGAGGCGACCTCGATCTCCGCCGCGTCGCCGGCCGCGGCCAGCCGGGTCAGCCGGCGCCGCGGGAGCGGGCTGCGGTCGAGGGCGTGCTGGATCTGTGCGACGAGCAGCGGCACGATCGGGGCCAGGCCGTCGACCCAGGCGACCTCGGCCCCGGCCCGCTCGAACGACCGCCGTACGGCGGCCCGTTCCGGCTCGGGGACCGCGCTGCCGAAGGCGGCCACGCCGTAGCCGCGCAGTTCCTCGGCGGGGACGTCCCGCGCGTCCTGGGTGATGTCCGCGCCGATGCCGATGGCGCGCAGGGAGGCGGCCAGCCTGGCGAGTACGGCGACCCGGGCGCCGATCAGCAGCACCCGCCGGCGGGGGGCGGGCGCGCCGCCGGTGTCGTCGATCAGCCCGGCCAGGGCCGCTCGGTACTCGGGGCCGCGGAAGCGAAAGGGGCCTATGCCGTGGTAGCCGTTGCGGGCGAGGTCGGCGTGCCGCGTGGTCTGCCAGGCGAAGTCCCGCCAGATGTAGTCCTCGCCGTCGCGCTCGATGACGGCGGTGACCGCTCCGCAGCCCAGGTCCTCGCACTCGGGGCAGCCGTAGATGACGAAGCGGCCGTCCGGCAGCGGGGGTTCGGCCTCCAGCAGCAGTGCCCGCACCTGCGCGGTGAAGATGGCGGGCGGGACGTCGGAGGCGAGCGGTGAGACGGCGTCCAGGTCGGACAGCTGGAAGAGCAGTGGACGGCCGTCCACGACGAAGTCGACGAAGTCGCGGTGCGCCTGGTAGCCGCCGTCGGCGAGGACACCGCCGGCGCGGGTCGCCGGTGCCAGGCCGAAGGTCGCGTATGCGGCAGACATGCTGTGAGTATCCCCACACCGGGACGGATGTGAGCGCGGTGTGACAGGGGCGGTCGGACAGGGCCTATCGTCCTGGCGTGGACAGCGAGCCGAGTGACGAAGTGATGGTGGTCGGGGGCGGTGTCGTCGGGCTGACGACCGCCGTGGTGCTGGCCGAGGCGGGGCGGCGGGTGCGGGTGTGGGCGCGCGAGCCCGCCGAGCGCACGACCTCGGCGGTCGCCGGTGGCCTGTGGTGGCCGTACCGCATCGAGCCGGAGCCGCTGGCCGGCGCCTGGGCGCTGGAGTCCCTCGGCGTGTACGAGGAGTTGGCCGGGCGGCCGCGGGAGACGGGCGTACGCCTGGTCGACGGTGTACACCGCGGGACCCGGCTGGACGAGCTGGGCGCGTGGGCGGGCCGGGTGCCGGGGCTGCGGGAGGTGGCCGACGGGCTGGCGGCGCGGCTGCCGGTGATCGACATGCCGGCGCATCTCGCGTGGCTGCGGGACCGGCTCGTCCGGGCGGGCGGCGAGGTGGAGGTGCGGGAGGTGACCGACCTGGCGGCCGTGCCCGCCGCCGTCGTGGTCAACTGCACCGGTCTCGGGGCCCGTTCACTGGTGCCGGATCCGGCGGTGCGTCCGGTGCGCGGGCAGCTGGTCGTGGTGGAGAACCCCGGGATCACCACCTGGTTCACCTCCGTCGGCCACGACTCCGCCGCCTCCACCTACTTCATCCCGCAGCCGTACGGGCTGCTCCTCGGCGGCACCGCGCAGGAGGACGACTGGTCGCTGGAGCCGGATCCCGCCACGGCGGCGGCGATCGTCGCCCTTGAGGCGGGCGGCGTGGGCGAGGCCGACGGCGTGC
>NZ_JBSGDB010000436.1:0-7449 GCF_053602155.1 Streptomyces sp. NPDC004561 | reverse complement strand
GGCACTCCGCGCACAATCCGAACGCCCAGTTCCGGGACGTGTACGAGATCGACGAGATCCTCGCCGCGCGTCCGCCGCGTGCGCCGGCCCCGTCACCAGCATCCGGCCGTCGTACACACCGGCCCCCGCCAGGCCGCGGGTGGCCAGGACCATGCGCGCCCCTCGTGCCAGCACGGCCCGCGCCAACCGCTCGGTGGCCGCCTCGTCCAGGTCCGAGCAGGACAGCAGGGCCAGGTCGAGGTGGGGGCAGACACGGTCGAGGTAGGCGGGGGTGCGGAACTCGTCGTCGTCGGAGAGGTCGAAGGTGACCAGCGTTCCGGCCGCGGCGAGCTTGGGCAGCTCGTTCTCGGTGTGCGAGTAGACGCTGGAGTGCACCAGCGAGAACGACGCCGCGTACGCGAGCAGAGCCTCGTCCAGGACGAGCGGTTCGCGTACGGTGACGCCGCCGCCGTTGTAGCCGAGGAACACCCGGTCGCCGCCCTGGACATGGAGGGTGGAGACGCCGGACTCGCCGTGGCGCACCACGCTGCGCTCCACCTCGACGCCTTCGGCCGCGACCGCCGTGCGGAGGAAGGCGCCGAGGTCGTCGTCGCCGAACACCCCCAGATAGGCGGTGTCGAGACCGAGGCGGCGGGCGTAGACGGCGACGTTGACGCAGTTGCCGCCCGGGTAGTCGGTGCCGCGGTCCACGAAACGGTCCACGACGTTGTCGCCGAAACCGAGGATGTTCATCAGGTCTCCAAAAGAGCGGGCGCCGCGCGGGGTGGCGGCGCCCGCCGGGGCGGATGGACGTGGGTGGGACGGGGTGCGGTCAGTAGTCCATGACGCGGTAGTAGCGGCGCAGGTCCAGGGAGTGGTCGCGCACCCGCTCCAGGTGCTTGCTGACCCGGTCCATCACGGTGTCCATGACCAGCGGCGCCAGCAGCCCGCGGAACTCGGGGCTGATGCCGTCCAGGGGGTGGTCACGGGTGTCGAAGACGGTGACGTCCTTGGACACGCGGCGGGCGAACGCCTCGGCCCGGTCGGTGAGCGCGCGGGTCTCGTCCTCGCCCTGGAAGACGATCACGCTGGTGCCCTCCTCCAGCAGCTCCAGCGAGCCGTGGAAGAACTCGGCGCTGTGTACCCGGGTGGTGCGCAGCCACTGCATCTCCTCGAGGATGCACATGGAGTACAGGTAGGTGAAGCCCCACAGGTTCCCGCCGCCGATGAGGAAGTGGAAGTCGGTGTCCTTGTGGGCCTCTGCGAAGTCCGACGCCGCGGGTTCGGCCCGGCGGGCCACCTCCACCAGGATGCGGGGCAGGCCGGCGAGTTCGTCGGCGAGGCGGTCGTAGCCCTCGAACTCGCCCCGCCTGGACAGCAGCCGGCCCATGAACAGCAGCATCTGGACGTCGAACGGCCAGGCCTTGGGCGCGGAGATCAGCGCGGTGTCGACCCGCTGGGCGACGGGGGAGTCGGGGTGGCCGGTGAAGCCGATCGTGTGGGCGCCGCGTTCCCTGCAGTGGTCGATGGCCTTGAGGCTGTCCTCGGTGGTGCCGGAGACGGAGGTGAAGACGGCGGCGGTGCGGCGGCTCGCGGCGGAGCGGCGGACCGCCTCGGCCGAGTTCCGCGCGCGGTTGTCGGCGGTGCCCGACGCCGTCCTCGACCTGGTGGTCGAGCAGACGGCGCGTACGGCCGACCTGCCCGCCCAGAACCTCGACCCCGACCAGCCGTTCACGGCGCTCGGGCTCACCTCGCTCGGCGGTGTGCTGCTGCGCGACCGGCTGGGCGCCGCGGCCGGTCTCGATCTGCCCGCGACACTCGTGTTCGACCACCCCACACCCGCCGCCGTGGCACGGCTCGTGCACGACGCGCTGCGCGGCGAACACCGCACCGTGGCGACCGGCACGTCCAGCGGCGGAACGGGCCCGGAGCCCGGGGAGCCGATCGCCGTC
This sequence comes from Streptomyces sp. NPDC004561, assembly GCF_053602155.1. Lineage (NCBI taxonomy): Bacteria > Bacillati > Actinomycetota > Actinomycetes > Kitasatosporales > Streptomycetaceae > Streptomyces > Streptomyces sp. NPDC004561. The sequence goes on along the minus strand of NZ_JBSGDB010000436.1, from coordinate 5,518 downwards.
GTGTCCATGGCCTGCAGATATCCGGGCGGCGTGGAGTCCCCGGAGGACCTGTGGCGGTTGCTCGCGGACGGCGTCGACGCGACCTCCGACTTCCCCGCGGACCGCGGCTGGGACGAGGCCGTGCTGTACGACCCCGATCCCGACCGTCCCGGCACCTCCGTCACCCGCAGGGGCGGCTTCCTGCACCGGGCCGCCGAGTTCGACGCCGCGTTCTTCGGCATGTCGCCCCGTGAGGCACTGGCCACCGATCCTCAGCAGCGGCTGCTGCTGGAGACCGGCTGGGAGCTCCTGGAGCGGGCGGGCCTCGACCCGTCGGGGCTGCGCGACAGCGACACCGGTGTGTTCGTCGGTGTCATGCACAGCGACTACGCGGGGCGTCTGCTGCACCAGGCAGGGCATGAGCTGGAGGCCCATCTCGCCCTCGGGTCGGCGGGCCGCTTGGCCTCCGGCCGGATCGCGTACACCCTGGGCCTGCGCGGACCGGCCGTGACCGTGGACACGGCGTGCTCGTCCTCGTTGGTGGCGATCCACTCGGCCGCGCGGGCCCTGCGCGACGGTGAGTGTTCGCTGGCCGTCGCCGGCGGGGTGACCGTGATGGCCACGCCCGCGCCGTTCCTGGCGTTCAGCCGGCTGCGCGGGCTCGCCCCGGACGGCCGGTGCAAGCCGTTCTCCGCGGCAGCGGACGGCACCGCCTGGGGTGAGGGCGTCGGCCTGGTGCTGTTGGAGCGGCTGTCCGACGCACGCCGCAACGGGCATCCCGTGCTGGCCGTGCTGCGTGGCTCGGCCGTCAACTCCGACGGTGCCTCCAACGGTCTGACCGCGCCCAACGGACCTGCGCAGCAACGGGTGATCCGGGCGGCACTCGCCGACGCGGGGCTGTCGCCGGCGGATGTCGACGCCGTCGAGGCGCACGGCACCGGCACCGCGCTCGGCGACCCGATCGAGGCACAGGCGCTGCTGGCCGCATACGGTCCGGACCGGCCCGCCTAACGCCCCCTGTGGCTGGGCTCGTTGAAGTCCAACCTCGGCCACACGCAGGCCGCCGCCGGAGTCGGCGGCGTCATCAAGACGGTCCTGGCGATGCGGCACGGCATCCTCCCGCGCACCCTGCACGCGGACGAGCCGTCGCCCCGGGTGGACTGGTCGCCCGGCACCGTACGGCTGCTGACCGGACCGGAGGAGTGGCAGCCGGAGGCCGGACGTCCCCGCCGGGCCGCCGTGTCGGCGTTCGGGATCGGCGGAACCAACGCGCACGTGATCCTGGAGGAGCCCGAGACGGCGCGCGCCGCCCTCCAGACGCCCGTCCAAAGGTCCAATGGCCGGACAGCCACACCCCCGTTGCTGCTTTCCGGTGCGAGCCCGGCGGCCCTGCGGGCTCAGGCCGAACGGACTGCCACCGCCCTGCGCGAGCGTCCCGAACTCGACCTGCTGGACGTGTCGTTCACCCATGCCACCGCCCGGGCCGCGCTCGACGCCGACGACCGCGCGAGCCTGCTGAGCGACCTGGACACCCTGGCCAAGTCGGCCGAGCCACACACCAAGGGAACCGCCGGCCGGCTCGCCGTGCTGTTCACCGGTCAGGGCGCCCAACATACGGGTATGGGGCGCGACTTGTACGAGACCTTCCCGGTCTACGCCGCTGCCTTCGACGCCCTGTGCGAGCGCTTCGACGCCCATCTGGAGCGCCCGCTGCGCTCGGTCCTCCGGGAAGCCGACGAGGACCGGCTGCTGGATCGTACGGACTTCGCCCAGGCCGCTCTGTTCGTCTTCGAAGTGGCCATGTTCCGGCTGCTGGAGTCCTGGGGCGTGCGCCCGGACTTCCTGGCCGGGCACTCCGTCGGCGAACTGGCCGCGGCACACGCCGCCGGGGTCCTGTCCGAACAGGACGCTGTGCATCTGGTGGCCGCCCGGGGGCGGTTGATGCGGGAGCTGCCCGAGGGCGGCGCCATGGTGGCGCTGGACGCCACCGAGGCGGAGGTGGCACGCCGGCTCACCGACGGGGTCGCGATCGCGGCCGTGAACGGCCCGCGCGCGGTCGTCGTCTCCGGCGCCGAGGAGCCCGTCCTCATGCTCGCGGCAGGGTTCGCCGCGTCCGGGCGCCGTACCACCCGACTGCGGGTCAGCCACGCCTTCCACTCCACACTGATGGAGCCCATGCTCGCCGAATTCGGCCGCATCGCAGGCGAGTTGACGTATCGCACGCCTCACATCCCGGTGCTCTCGGGCCTGACCGGCCGGCCGGCGACCACCGACGAGCTGTGCTCCGCCCACTACTGGGTACGGCACGCCCGGGAAGCCGTGCGTTTCGGGGACACCGTGCGGTGGCTGGCGGACGAGGGCCGGGTGACGGCGTTCGCCGAGATCGGTCCGGACGCACAGCTCACGGCCCAGACCATGACGAACCTCGCCGACTCGGGCGACGGCCTCCTGTGCACGGCCGTCGCCCGCCGCGCCGCCACCGAGCCCGAGCCGCAGACGCTGTTCGCCGCACTGGGCCGACTCCATGTCCACGGTCTGCCGGTGGACTGGCGGCGGGTGTACGCGGACACCGGCGCCCGCCATGCCGCCCTGCCGACATACCCCTTCCAGCGGCAGCGCTACTGGCTGCCCGGCACCACCACCGACGCCGGCGCCGCTGCCGGCCGCCCGGTGCTCACCCAGGCAGCCACCGTGCCGGGCACGAATCGCCTGCTGAGCGGTGGGCTGCTGTCCCGTACGGCCCAGCCATGGCTGAGCGACCATGTCGTCGCAGGACACACGCTCGTGCCCGGCGCCGCGTTCGCGGACATGGTGCTGCAAGCGGGCGACGCGTGCGGTCTCGACGTACTGGAGGAACTCGTCCACCTGGCCCCGCTGCCGCTGGCCGCCACCGACCGGGACAGGATTCAGGTCCAGGTGGTCGTGGGAGAGCCGGACGGCACCGGTCGACGTACCGCTGACGTGTACAGCCGGCCCGAGGACTCCGGTGCGCTGGGCGCCTGGACCCACCACGCGAGCGGGCGACTCGGCCCCGCCGCCGAAACCAGGGACCGAGCGGTGGCCGCGCCGGACGCATGGCCGCCGCCGGACGCCACGGCCGTGGATCTCACCGGCGCCTACGAACGGCTGGCCGCCGCCGGCCATGCGTACGGACCGGCGTTCCGGGGCGTCAAGGCTCTGTGGCGGCGCGGCGAGGAACTGTTCGCCGAGGTCGGCCCGGTGCCGGGGGAGGAGGCCCGGCGCCAGGCCGTCCATCCGGCGCTGCTCGACGCTGCCCTGCACGCCGCGCTGCTCGCCGACCCGCCCGCCGGCCAGGCCCGGATGCCCTTCGCATGGCGGGGGATGACGTTGTACGCGAGCGGGGCCACGCAGTTGCGCGTACGGATCAGGACGACCGGTCCCGACACGGTCGGCGTGGACCTCGCCACCCCCTCAGGTGCGCCGGTCGCCCGTCTGGAGTCTCTGACCACGCGTCCGGTCCCGCAGACGGGCGCCGCGCCGGTCAGAGACCTGTACCGGCTGCGCTGGACGAACCTGCCGATCCCGGCGGAAGCAACCCGCCTGTCGGTGACGGACCCCGACGACCTGGGCCTGGCCGGGGTGCTCTCACCGGAGGTCGTGGCGGACAGGGGGGCCGCGTCCCGGGCTGAGGACGTACCCGAAGCCGTCGTAGCCTCCCTGTCCGCCACCACCGCGGTCGCCGACCCCGCCGCCGCTGCGCACGCGCTCGCGCAACGAGCCCTGGAACTGGCGCGGACGCGACTCGCCGGCTCCGGACGGCTGGTAGTGGTGACACGCGGTGTCGCCGACGAGGCACCGGACCTGCCCGCGGCCACGGTCTGGGGGCTGCTGCGGGCCGCGCAGACGGAGTATCCCGGGCGCCTCACCCTCGTCGACGTGGACGGCAGGCCCGAGTCGCTGCGGCTGGTGCCCGCTGCCGTGGCCACGGGAGAGCCACAACTGTCCATCCGCCAGGGCCGTTTCGGCGTCCCGCGGCTGACGGCCAAGTGGCAGGCCGAGTTGCTGGCGGGCTCCGCCGGTGAGGTCACCTTCGTGGGACCGCTCGGCGACGCCGTCGACCCAGGCCAGGCCACCGGCTACCCGGTCGTGCCCGACCTGCCCGGATACGCCGAGGTCTACCCGAAGATCCACCACCTCGGCGAGGTGACCTCCTACCAGCCGCATGCCCGGCTGGTGTCGAGGGTCCGCTTCGACCGGGAGACCGCCCCGGTCCTGACGGACTTCCTGGTGGACGGCGCCGAGGCGGTCCCGGTGAGCCTGCTGCTGGAGAACGCGGTCCGGGGTGCCGAGTGGGTCGTGCCCCCGGACTTCCCGGAGCTGCGTGTCGACTGTCTGGAGGACGTCGTCGTCCCCCTGGAGCTGTTGCGGCTCGACGGTCCGACGACGGTCTGGGAGCGGGAGCTTCGGGGCGCCTACGACGGACGGACCTGGACGGTCGAAGTCCGCTTCCGGCGCCCTTGTGACGGCGGGGGCGGCCGTGACGGTGGTCCGGGCCCGGAGGCGAGGGCGCGCATCGTGTACGCGCCGGGGGACACGCGCTCACCCGCGCCACCCCGCAGCGGCCTCACCCGGATGACCACCTGGCACTCGGGACCTCCGCTGCTGAGCTGGCGTGCGTCGGTCGTGCCCCGCGCGCGGTGGACCCGTACCGAGGAAGGCCGCTGGGCCTGCGAGGTACGCCCCTGCCCGCCCAACGACATGTGGGCGACACCGGCCGCCCCCCGCACCGCCCTCGCCGTGGCCGCGCTGGAGAACGTGGTGCGGCTCTGCGCGAGGCAGGGCGCGGGCATCTCGGTCGCGGTCGACCCGCTGACCGTCGGACGCGTCACCGTCCACGCCGAGGAGGACGGGAATTCCGTCATCGAAGGAGACCCCGCGCTCGGCACATGGAAAGTCACGAGCGCGACCTCAGGCGCCCGCGTCATGACGATAACGGGATTCGAGGGCCCGGTCGCAGGCGATTGACGCACCGACCCGTTACCGATACCTCACAGAATGGGAGTGGAGACAAATGTCGAATGCCCTGAAGAACAAGGCAGTCCTGGAGCGCTACTACGAGGAGTGCCTCAACAAGGGAAATCTCGACGTCATCTATGAAGGGGCCGCCGAGGACCACATCAGCCACGGTACGGCCCCCAACAGTGAGGAGGGCGTGGAACACCTCAAGGAATGGGTGCGGATCCAGCGCGCCTCCTTCCCCGACCTGCACGTGACGGTGGACGACTGGATCCTGGAGGGCGAGAAGGTCGTCAGCCGGTTCACCGCGCGGGGGACCCACACGGGCGAGCCCTACGAGGGAATTCCGCCCGTCGGCCGGGAGTTCGCCGTCCCCGGAATCGTCATCGACGAGTTCCGGGACGGGATGATCGTGGAGAGCTGGTTCTCCCTGGACGCCTTCGACCTCGCGAAGCAGCTGGGCGCCTTCTTCGGGGAGGCCACCCGGCTCCGGCCGGGCGTGATCGAACACGGCAGCCCGTTCACGGAGATCGACCTCGCCGGGGACGGCGTACCCCGCGCC
>NZ_JBSGDB010000435.1:0-7457 GCF_053602155.1 Streptomyces sp. NPDC004561 | reverse complement strand
ACGGCGGCCCGGGCCGCGGCGACCCCCCCCGCCCGCCCCCCCGCACCCTCGCCGGCGGCGGCGCGCCCCCCCCGACCCGGAGGGGCGGGGAACGTGCATCCACGCGCTCGGGCCGTTCCCCGCCTCATCCGGTACCGCCATCGTGCGGCGAGCCCGGTCGGGAACCCGCGAGTGGAAGCAGGCGGAATCGCTGTGAACCCGCCCGTGACTCAGGGCAGTTGTGAGGCGTGACCGCCTACGCGTCGAAAGCGTCGACCTCAACCGAGGGTCCCCGCGAGGCGGGCCCACCCCTCAGGGGGTCGCGGCGGACTGCACGCCGAGCCCGGTGAGGAAGGCGTCGAGGACACGGGTCAGCCGGGGTTCGACCTCGACCACGGCATGGCTGAGCCGGGGATCGCTCACGTAGAGCTCCCGCAGGAGCGGTCCGGGCGTGGCCATCTGCCACAGTGCCCCCGCCATGCCGGTCGCCGTGGCGATGGTGTCGACCGTCTGCAACTCGGTCAGACCGAGCAGCCGGCGCAACTCGACGCCGATCGACTCGATCTCCTGAAGCGTCGCCAGCTTGAAGGAACGCACCGAATCGATCGACACGTTCCGTTCGAGGTTCAGGGGCGCCTGGGCGAGCAGGTCGCAGAACATGGGGCGTGCCGCCAGTGTTCCGGCGATGGCGGCGGCGACCTCGGCGGGGGTGGCCCGCGCCCTGCCTCCCAGGTCGGCGCGCAGGTCGGCGGACCACTGCCGCCAGCCCTCCGCGGTCAGCTCGAGGAAGATCTGCTCCCTCGTCTCGAAGTAGCGCAGCAGCGCCGACTTGTGCATGCCCACCTGCGCGGCGATGTCGGTGAGCGTCACGTCCCGCACACCGTGCCGACGGGCGAGCGCCCGGGCCGCTTCCAGGATCGCTTGTTCCCGCGCCTGTTTGGCCTCGGCACTGCGCGCACGTCGAAAGGCGGGCTCACTCATGGAGGTCATCATAGGAAGCCATAAGGCAACGACGTTGCATTAATAAGAGAACGGTGTTGTACTAACGGCATGAGTCGACGGAATCCACAGGTCTGGTTCATCACCGGTTCGTCGCGCGGTCTCGGCCGCGCCCTGGTCGCCGCGGCCCTGGAGGCGGGCGATCGCGTCGTGGCCACCGCCCGCCGCCCCGAGGCGCTCGCGGAGGCGTTCGGCGAGTACGGCGACCGCGTCCTTCCGCTCGCCCTGGACGTCACCAGCGCGGACGCGGCGCGCGAGGCGGTCGAGGCGGCCGTCGCGCGCTTCGGGCGCATCGACGTGCTCGTCAACAACGCCGGGTATGCGAACGTGTCGCCCATCGAGACGGCGGACGACGACGACTTCCGCGCCCAGTTCGAGACCAACTTCTGGGGTGTCTACAACGTCACCAAGGCCACCCTGCCCACCCTGCGCCGACAGGGCGCGGGCACCGTGGTGCAGTTCTCCTCGGTCGGGGGCCGGGTCGGCGGCTCGCCGGGCATCGCCTCGTACCAGGCGGCCAAATTCGCCGTCGACGGCTTCAGCCGCGTCCTGGCCGCGGAGACCGCGCCGTTCGGCGTCCGGGTCATGGTCGTCGAGCCGAGCGGCTTCGCCACCGACTGGGCCGGTTCGTCCATGACGGTCCATGCCGTCTCCGACGCCTACGACGAGACCGTGGGTGCGATGAACCGGCGCGTGCGCCAGGGCGCGTCCGGCGCGGCCGGGGACCCTCGCCGTGCCGCCGAGATCATCGTGCGGACCGTACGGCGCGACGAGATTCCGAGCCACCTCCTGCTGGGCGTGAACGCCGTGACCATGGCCCTCGACTACTCCCACCGCCAGGTGACGGAGGCGACCACCTGGGAGAAGGTGAGCCGCTCGGCCGACTTCAGCGAGCCCTGCCCCGCGCAGCTCCCTCCCGAGGCCGCTGACAGCGGCGGCGCGCGGTCCTGAGTCCCGGAGGTGTGAGCGGGCACCGGGCCGGCGGGGCTACTCGCCGTTGTCGCCCCTCGCGGGGGCGCGGACCTTGCGGTCGGAAACCGATCGGTTTACGGTGCTGGAAACCGATCGGTTTCAATGTGGAGAGATGGACATGACTTCGATCAAGGACTCCGTGGTTCTGGTCACCGGCGGCAGCCGTGGCCTGGGCAAGGCGCTGGTGGAGGGGCTGTACGAGCGCGGTGCCGCCAAGGTGTACGCCACCGCACGCGACCCGCGCACCGTGACGCACCCCGACGCCGTGCCGCTCGCCCTGGAGGTCACCGACCCCGGCTCGGTCGAGGCCGCGACCGCGCGGGCGCAGGACGTCACCATCCTGATCAACAACGCGGGTGTCTCGCTCGGCGCGACCTCCTTCCTCGACGCGCCGGTCGAGGACGTACGCCGGGAGTTCGAGACCAACTTCTTCGGGCCGCTGCTGGTCACCCGGGCCTTCGCGCCGGTCATCGAGCGCAACGGCGGCGGGCACCTCCTCAACGTCCACTCCGTGCTCTCGTGGATCGGGCTCGCCGGCTCCTACAGCGCCACCAAGGCGGCCCTGTGGTCACAGACCAACTCCCTGCGCCTGGAGCTCGCCCCGCGGGGCATCACGGTCACCGGACTGCACGTCGGCTACATCGACACGGACATGACCACACACGTCGACGCGCCCAAGTCCACCCCCGGCGACGTGGCCGCCCTGGCGCTCGACGGCATCGAGGCCGGAGCGTACGAGGTCCTGGCGGACGACATCACCCGAAACGTCAAGGCGGGCCTCTCCGCTGACCTGACTGCGCTCTACCCGCAGCTGGCCGGCTAGGGCCCTACGCCTCCTGGTCGCCTGACCAGGGCTCGACGTCTGTCCGGTGCCAGGGGGCCGGGCCGGTGCCGTGACGCCATGTCTCCAGGTCGTGGCCGTCCATGCACACGATGCCGCACTGCCGCGCGTACTCGAGAGCGGGCGTTGTGAACTCGCTCGTGGTGATGAGCGCCGCGATGTCGGCCTCGTGGATGGTGAAACAGGTGCCGCCGAAGCGCTGCATGTCCTGTGAGCCGACCTTGTGGGTGTCACCGTACTGCTTGCACTGGACGACCACGCGCCGCCCGTCCGCCGTGATCGCGACGACGTCCGCTCCCAAGTCGCCGGCGCCCCCCACGACCTCCACCTCCAGGCAGCCGTCCCGGGCGCACAGGTCGGCCACGGCCTGCTCGAAGCCGTCGGGGTCCAGCTCGGTGTAGTCGAGCGGCACCGTCCTCTCTTCGCCGCCCACGCCCTGCGGAGAGAGGACGACCGGTGCTCCTTCCGGGCGGAGGCGGACCTCGTCGCCACCAGTGCCTGTCGGGGCGGCCCCGGTGAACGGCTCTGTGAATGCGCTGACTTGCGGGGCCGACAGGCCGGCGTCGGCCACCGGCGTGGCGTCCAGGCTGCCGGACGCCCTCTCGGCCGCTTCGTGCAGCGCCCGGGCCGCCTTGCGGGCACATCTCCCGGCGGACAGCCTGCGCCATCCGGATCGGGACATCACGGCGGCCGCGATGCCGAGCGTCGCCAGTGCAGCGGCCCACAGCGGGCGACGCTCCACGATGCCCGCGGCGGTGCGCACCAGGAAGGCGAGGAGGCAGAGGATGATCGCGAGCAGCATGAAGAACAAGGCGGTGGTGCGCAGATCGAAGCGCCGGTCGCGCGGCACTCGTCGAACAGGGCGCGTGGGTATGGTCATCGCGGGCTCTCTCCCGGACGGCGAACGAAGATCAGTGATCTACGAATGCCCAAGATCGCCCCGCTCTCGCACCTTGCCCGGGGTGCGGGCGGGTCACGGGGACGCCGGCCCACGGTCGCGCACCTGACCGGGGACCCGTGGTTCAGGGCCGGGGGTGCGGGGTGCCGGGTGAGCCACTGCTGCAGTTCGCGGTGGCGGAACTGGTAGGCGGGCCCCGACAACCGCAACATGCCTGCCTCGGCGGCCCAGTTCAGGAAGGCGTGCAGGCGGAGAGGGGCGGTGCCCTGCGCGCTGGAGCAGAGGACGAACACCAGGTAGCGGCGCCCCGGGCTGGTCGCGCCGACACCCGGTGCGCCGAGGCCCGCACTGCACCAGAGCCCGATCGTGACGGCGGTCGCGGCGCCCGCCAGGGGCCCGTAGGTCGTGCCGTAGACGATGCCGGACGTGCCGCCCAGGAGCAGTCCGACGGTCAGGGACCACAAGAAGTCGTCACGGACGATGTCCCGGATCCGGGCCGCGGCCGAGGGCGGTTCCTCGACGGACGCCGTCAGCCCGATCAGGAGCCCGAGAGCGAGCCCGAGGACCAGGGTGGGAGCGACCTGTCCGCGCAGCCCACCCGCTGTGCCGCCGAGCGCGCCGCCCGCGAAGCCTCCGGTGTACTTCCCGATCACGGCGTTGATCACGGTGATCACACACGTCAGCGCGATGCCGAGGCCGACGAGCAGGATGGTGCGGCGATGCCTGAACCGACGCCAGTTCGGTCGCCGGGGCTCTCGCACCCGGGATGTTCCCGCGGTGAACGCCGCGTCGAGAACTGCTCCCGCGGCGATCCCGCTGACCGCGCCCGGCACGTGGAGGGTGAGAGCGGCGCCCAGACAGAAGAGGAGAAGACTCGACGTCAGGACGCCGTCGGCGACGCGCACACGGTGTGCGCCCGCGGTCGGCCACAGACGGTGGGGGACGAGGTCGGTCCCCGGTCCACCGCTGCCGGCAGGCCGGTCGGCGTGCTGCGTGTCGAGGTGGGTGGCGAGGTGGTGGAGCCAGTGGTGGACCTGTTCGGGGGCGTAGTTGCGGGGGTTGGGGATGTTGGCGATGGCGGCGGGGATGTAGCGCGCGAGGAGATGCCGGTCGAGGTCGTGGGCGGTGGGGCGGTGGAGGAGTTCGGCGGGATCGCCGGTGCGGTGGTAGACGGTGGCGGTCAGGCACAGCCGCCACGGAGTGGACAAGGTCGCGGCGAGCGGACCGTCGGGCCGCGCCTGGAGGTGGTCGAGGAGCGGCTGCCAGCGTGAGGAGTCACGGGCGCGGTCGCGCAGATACGTGATGGCGTGCTCGGTGTCGACGGGGGCGATGGCGATGCGGGCCGCGTCGATCAGCAAGCCGGCGGGTGCGAGGGCGTTGTAGTGGTCGGTGCGGCAGGTCAGGACCAGCGGTCCGGCGTCCCGGCCGTCCTGGTAGGCGTTGAGGGCCTCCAGTGCGGCGAGGGCCCTCGGCGCGTCGGGGTCCGGGGTGCCGTCGTCGCGGACGGGGTCCATCTCGTCGAGTCCGTCCAGGACGGGCAGCACCAGGCCCTGGTCGACCAGGCCGGCGGCCAGGTCGGCGGGCCAGTCGTAGGTGTCCGTCAGGCGCTGCGCCAGCAGTTCGGTCAGGGGCCGCCTGGTGTCCCACTGGGCGAGGGGGACACGGACCGGCACCGGGTCGTCGTCCGCGCGGTTCTCGATGAGGGCGAGCAGGAGCTCCAGCGCGAGAACGGTCTTGCCCGCCCCGCCCGCGCCGGTGATGACCAGACGCCGCGGCCGGGTGGCACGGTAGTAGTCCACGACATCGGGCAGCGTGGAGGGGGTCGCGTCGGTGAAGGTGCGCCCGGCCGGTGGGGCGGTGGCGATGCGGCCGGGCGCGGAGTGCAGGACGTAGCCGAGGTTGATGCGCTGCGTGTCGGCGCCGAGCAGCTGCCGCCGTACCCGGCCTTCCCCCGTCTCGACGTGCCGGGCGAGTGTCCTGGCCCAGCCGCGCGCGAGTTCGGCGTCGTTGCCTTCGATCGGTCTGCGCAGTGCCAGAACAGCGGCCGCCAGACCGGCGATCCCGAGGGGGAGCCCGAGCAGGCCGGCGGTGTCGACGGGCTGGAGCCGGCCGTGGACGATGGGCCGCACGGCGAAGACCGCGGCCGCCGCGATCGCCATCACGGATGCGAAGCGGATGAGTTGCCACGTACGCCGATGGCGGCGCCCGCCGAGACCAACCATCCCCCGATCATGCCGCCGTACGCGCCGGTCCGGAACCGGTTGCCTCTGTTGTGACCCACGAACCGCGTCGCCCGGACCTACCTTCGCCCCGGTGCTCACCAGTGCGGGCCGGGGGCGTCGGGGCGATGCGGCGTTACGCACCGGGCGCCCAACTGCGGGGCGACCACCGGCGGGTGCCGGGCGCCGACGATCCCGGCGCCCTCGCCATCGGGGTCAACCTCACTGTGGCGCGTGCGCTGTTGAGCGGCTGCCGGAGGTGGGCCGTACTCGGGGCCTGATTGACCTGCGATTACTGGGCAAATGGGGTAAAGCATAGAATTCCCAGCAAGTGGCCGGGTAACGGGAGGTGAAAGCCACTCCAGGGAGGAGGCGCATCCCATGACATCGACTCAGGATGTCGTCGAGATGATCCTCGAGGATCACCGGACGATGGAAGATCTGCTCCGCCTGATGCGCAGCACGGAGGCTGACCGCCAGAGCGCGCTTCACGACTTCGCACACCTGATGGTCGCGCACGGTGAGGCCGAGCGGGCTTCGGTGCACCCGGTCCTCGTGTCCTTCGAGGACACCGACACCGTCGAGCACATCGAGACCGCGCACCAGGAAGCCGTCAAGGTCCTCTTCGCCCTTCTGCAGGTGCGGGAGATCGGCTCCGCCGAATGGGACTGGAGGCTGCGGCAGTTGGCCTCGGTCACCGCCCGCCACACGGACGAGGAGGAGCGCACCCTCGTCAACCGGGTGCGGGAGAGCCTCAGTCGGCACTGCCGGGAGGAACTCGGCGCCGGCTTCGCCAGGACCGAGGCCGACCTGCTGACGGCGCGCTGCGGCAGCGTCGCCAACGTGCACCGCATCGTTCACGCCGCCACATCCGTGTGATGCCGCATCGGCATCGCGCGGACCGCGTCACGAAGACCCGGCGGCCGGGCGAGCCCGCCCACCGCGGAGCAGAGAGCTACGACAGGAGCCGTCATGGACTGCAGCCTGGACACCTTCCTCACCCAGGTCACCGAACGCGCGGGTTACGACAGGCCGCAACAGGGAGCCAGAGCCGTACAGAACGTGCTGGAGGTCCTCGGCGCCCACCTGGTGGGTGACGACCGCACGGACCTGGCCGCCGTGCTGCCCCGAGGGTGCGGACGACTGCTGACCGCGGGCCGGCCGGCCAACGAACCACTCACACCGGAGTCCTTCGTCGAAGCCGTGGCCGACCGCAGCGACGAGGACCTCGCCGAGGCCAGGCGCGAGATCGACGCCGTGCTCCCCACCCTCGCCGAGGTCGCCGACACCGCACTGCTGCGTCGGCTCCTCACCCAGCTGCCACCGGGACACGCCGGCCTGTTCGGCTGCACGGATCCCGGATGACCGGTCCAGTCCGCAGCGGGCGTCCGGGCGCTGTCGGCGTCGTGGCGGTTCAGTCGCCGACGGCGCGGGCGATGTCCCGTGGGTTGAGGCCGGTGAGTTGGGCGATGCGTGGTGCGGGGATGCCGGCGGTGAGGGCGCGGTGGATCAGCGACTGCCAGTCCTGGGTGGTGTCCCGGTAGCTGAG
>NZ_JBSGDB010000434.1:0-7475 GCF_053602155.1 Streptomyces sp. NPDC004561 | reverse complement strand
AAGGACGCGGAAGCGCGGCCCATCGCCCCGCGCGACGGTAGCCGTACGATCCGCACCTCCGGCAAGGTCGAACTGCTCGGGCGCAAGACCGAGCAGCACCGTGGAGCGCCAGGGCCACGGGGCCCGCCGCGGCTCCGCCTCGTCCGGGGCGCCGCCCCACGGCGGCCCGTATCGCCACCAGTGCCCCGGGGCACGCTGCTCGTCCATGCAGGCCACGCTAGACGCCGCCGGGCCGCGCGGGCGTCAGCCGGGCGAGGTGATCACACGTACTCCCGGGGAAGTACGACCCGACCGCCCGCGCCCCGGACGGTCCCTGGCGCCTACCGCAGCCCCACGCCGTGCGCCAGCCCCGCGACCGCGTGCCGGAAGAAGGCCTCCCGTTCCTCGACAACCTTGTTGAACTGGCCGAACAGCTCGAAGCTCACCAGCCCGAACAGCTGGGCCCAGGCCGCCACCAGCGCCGCGGTCGCCTCCGGCGGCAGTCCGCCCGCGAAGTCCGCCGCCATGCGTTCGGCGTCGCGCCGCAGCCCGTCGGGCAGGGACAGGCCGGCGAGGCCGGGGCCCTCGTGGACGTCCCGGACGATGCCGATGAACACCAGACCGACCCGGGCGGCGGCCGGGACGGTGGTCTGGGGGGCGGCGTAGCCGGGCACGGGCGAGCCGTAGATCAGCGCGTACTCGTGCGGATGGGCGAGCGCCCAGCCGCGCACCGCCACGCACACCGCCGTCCAGCGGGCCACGGGAGCGGCGCCGGCGGCCGCGTCGCGCGCCCGCTCCGCCGTGTCGCCGAGGGAGTCGTAGGCGTCGATGATCAGGGCGGTCAGCAACTCGTCGCGGCTGGGGAAGTAGCGGTACAGGGCCGAGGAGACCATGCCCAGCTCGCGCGCGACGGCGCGCAGCGAGAGCTTCGCCGCACCGTCTTCCGCCAGCTGTCTGCGGGCCTCTTCCTTGATGGCCGCGGTGACTTCGATCCTGGCCCGTGCACGGGCGCCCTGTGGGGTGCTCATGCCAGCAGTCTGCCACGTGGGAGAGCGGTGCACACAAAAGAGAGCGCTGCTCTTGCTCTGGAGCACCCGTCTACCCCACACTGGAGTCAAGCGAGAGCACCGCTCTCCCAAACTGTGGGGATCACCATGTCGACGCACGTCAAGAAGCCCGGCTGGTTCACCGTCAACGTCTTCAACAAGGCCGTGGGCTGGCTCACCGGGCGCGGTGTCAGCATCTGGGGCTCCCGCGTCCTCGCGGTGCGGGGCCGCAAGAGCGGGCAGTGGCGTACGACTCCGGTGAACCTGCTGACCGTGGACGGGCAGCAGTACCTCCTCGCCCCGCGCGGCCACGTCCAGTGGACGCACAACATGCGCGCGGCCGGGGGTGGCGAGCTGCGGCTCGGCAAGAACGTGGACGTCTTCACCGCCACCGAGGTCGCCGACGACGACAAGGTCCCGCTGCTGCGGGCCTACCTCAAGCGCTGGAAGGCCGAGGTCGGCGTCTTCTTCAACGGGGTCGGCCCCGACTCCCCGGACGAGGACCTGCGCCGCATCGCCCCGGACCACCCGGTCTTCCACATCACGGTCACGAGCTGACCCGGCCCCTGGGGATCCGCCGGCCCGGGAAGCCGGCACACGCTCGGGCCGGGCAGGCGCCGAGGCGGGTCACCCGCCGACCGACCCCCCACTCACCTCGTCCGAATCCGATCCGGGACCGGCAGCGTCACGACCTCAGGCCAGGACCAAAGAAACTCACGACCCCGCCCCCTCGCCAGCCGGTGTCCGGTCCATCGCGGTCAGGGCGCGTTGCGCGAGGGGGTGGGAGCGGACGAGTTCGCCCAGGGAGGTCGAGCCCTGGGTGATGTCCCTGAACGCCCGCCATGCCGGGCGGATGCCGGTGAGGGCGGCGTGGAAGAGACCGGGCCGCTTCTCGAACGCCGCGAGCATGCGCTTGCCGACGCTCATCTCGACGCCGAGCCCCGCCTTGATCGCGAACGCGTAGTTCAGGGCCTGGCGCCGGGTGTCGACGGCGTCGTGCGCCTCGGCGATGCGGACCGCCCACTCCCCGGCCAGCCGGCCCGAGCGCAGGGCGAAGGAGATGCCCTCGCGGGTCCACGGTTCGAGCAGCCCGGCCGCGTCGCCGCAGACCAGGACCCGGCCGCGGGAGAGCGGCGAGTCGTCGGCGCGGCAGCGGGTCAGGTGCCCGGAGGAGACGGCCGGCTCGAAGCCGGACAGGCCCAGCCGGGCGACGAAGTCCTCCAGGTAACGCTTCGTGGCCGCGCCTTCCCCGCGCGCGGAGATCACGCCGACCGTGAGCGTGTCGCCCTTCGGGAAGACCCAGCCGTAACTGCCGGGCAGCGGGCCCCAGTCGATGAGGACCCGCCCCTTCCAGTCCTCGGCCACCGGCTCCGGGACCGGGATCTCCGCCTCCAGGCCGAGGTCCACCTGGTCCAGCTTCACGCCGACGTGGGCCCCTATCCGGCTGGCGCTGCCGTCCGCGCCGACGACCGCGCGGGCCAGCACCGCCTCGCCGCCCTGCAGGACGACGGCGACCGTGCGCCGGTCCGGCACCGCCGAGCCGTGCTGCTCGACCCGCAGCACCGTGACGCCCGTACGCAGCTCGGCGCCCGCCTTCTGCGCGTGCTCGACCAGCTGCTGGTCGAACTCGGGCCGGTTGATGAGCCCGAACAGCATCTGCTTGGAGCGGCGGGTGCGGGTGAAGCGCCCGTTGTTCGAGAAGGTGACCGCGTGCACCCGGTCCCGGAAGGGCAGCTCGAAGCCCGGCGGCAACGCGTCCCGCGACGGGCCGATGATGCCGCCTCCGCAGGTCTTGTAGCGGGGCAGCTCGGCCTTCTCCAGCAACAGCACGCGGCGCCCCGCGACCGCCGCCGCGTAGGCGGCCGAGGCCCCCGCCGGTCCCGCGCCCACCACGACGACGTCCCACACCCGCTGCACGTCGTCCGCCGAAGAGTTCTCGCCGCTCACGATGGTCTACTGCTCCGATCAAGCCGCTGCCGCTCCCCCAGGCCCGCGACGTCGCGCAAGCAGGAGGTAACCCGTTGTATCCCGCATCCTACGGCGGCCGTCGTCGCAGGCCGCTGTGGGAGGATCGGTCCACTCAGCAGTTCAACGTCGCACCTACGAGGAGCGTGCCCATGTCGTCGAATCCGGTCGCCGAGACCGTCGCATCGCTACTGCCCCGGGCCAAGGCGGAGCTGACCGAGCTGGTCGCCTTCAAGTCGGTGGCGGACTTCGAGCAGTTCCCGAAGAGCGAGAGCGAGGGTGCCGCCACCTGGATCGCCGACGCGCTGCGCGCCGAGGGCTTCGTCGACGTCGCCCTGCTCGACACCCCCGACGGCACGCAGTCGGTCTACGGCTACCTGCCGGGCCCGGAGGGCGCTAAAACGGTTCTGCTCTATGCGCACTACGATGTCCAGCCGCCGCTGGACGAGGCCGGCTGGACCACCCCGCCGTTCGAGCTGACCGAGCGCGACGGCCGCTGGTACGGCCGCGGGAGCGCCGACTGCAAGGGCGGTGTGATCATGCACCTGCTCGCGCTGCGCGCGCTGAAGGCGAACGGCGGCGTCCCGGTGCACGTGAAGGTCATCGTGGAGGGCTCGGAGGAGCAGGGCACCGGCGGCCTGGAGCGGTACGCCGAGGCGCACCCCGAGCTGCTGGCCGCCGACACGATCGTGATCGGCGACACGGGCAACTTCCGCGTGGGCCTGCCGACGGTGACCACGACCCTGCGCGGCATGACCCTCGTCCGGGTGCGGATCGACACCCTCGGGGGCAACCTGCACTCCGGCCAGTTCGGCGGTGCCGCCCCGGACGCGCTGGCCGCGCTGATCCGCGTCCTGGACTCGCTGCGCGCCGAGGACGGCTCCACGACGATCGACGGACTCGACGCGACGGCGGCGTGGGACGGGCTGGAGTACACCGAGGAGCAGTTCCGCACGGACGCCAAGGTGCTCGACGGCGTCGGGCTGACCGGTGACGGCTCGGTCGCCGACCGCATCTGGGCCCGCCCGGCGGTCACCGTCCTCGGCATCGACTGCCCGCCGGTCGTCGGCGCCACCCCCTCGGTGCAGGCCGGCGCCCGCGCCCTGATCAGCCTGCGCGTGCCGCCGGGCGTGGACGCGACGGCGGCGACCAAGCTGCTGCAGGCGCACATCGAGGAGCACACTCCGTGGGGCGCCCGGGTCGGCGTCGAGCAGGTCGGTCAGGGCCAACCGTTCCGCGCCGACACCTCCAGCCCCGCCTACCAGGCAATGGCCGACGCGATGACGGTGGCCTACCCGGGCGAGACGATGCAGTACGCCGGCCAGGGCGGCTCGATCCCGCTGTGCAACACCCTCGCGGGCCTGTACCCGGAGGCGGAGATCCTGCTGATCGGCCTGAGCGAGCCGGAGGCGCAGATCCACGCGCTCAACGAGAGCGTCTCGCCCGAGGAGCTGGAGCGGCTGTCGGTCGCCGAGGCGCTGTTCCTGCGCAACTACGCGGCGGGCTGAGTCCGCCACGGGGCGGAGGTGATCGCGGCCGCCGGGCCCGTTCCGTCTGCCCGCGGCAGAAGGCCCTCGTCCGCGGGCGGGGGCTCCGCCTACGGTCGGCGCATGGACGTGATCGAGCTGCTCCCGCGCCTGCACCTGCTGCGCTTCCCGGTCGGCCAGGCCTATCTCTGGGGCGACGACGACGAGTTGACGCTGATCGACGCGGGTCTGATCGGCGCCGGCCGGGCGATCGCGGACGCGATCGGGGCGCTGGGGCGCGCTCCGGGGGACGTGCGGCGGATCGTGCTGACCCACTTCCACGAGGACCACGCGGGCGGGGCGGGCGAGTTCGCCGCGCTGAGCGGCGCCGAGGTGCTCGCCCACCAGCTCGACGCGCCGTTCGTGCGCGATGAACTCCCGGGCCCCCTCCCTCGGTTCGAGGAGTGGGAGCTGCCCATCCACGCGGCGGCGGCCGAGCACCTGCCCGCGGGCCGTCCGCTGCCGCCGCCGTCGGTCACGGGCGTGGCGGACGGCGATGTGCTCGGCTTCGGCGGCGGCGCGCAGGTGCTGCACGTGCCCGGGCACACGGACGGCAGCATCGCGCTGTGGCTGCCCGCTGCGGGCGTGCTGTTCACCGGGGACACGGTGGCGGCCTCGCCGGCCGACGGCGCGGTGATGCCGGGCGTGTTCAACCTCGACCGGCCGCGGCTGCTCGCCTCGCTCGGCAGGCTGGCCGGTCTCGACGCCGAGGTGGCCTGCTTCGGCCACGGCGACCCGGTCCTGCGGGGCGCTTCGGCCGTGCTCCGCGCGGTGGCGGCCGGGTCCTGACCGGGGAGGTCAGCCGACCGGCACGCCGGCCTCCAGGTAGAGGGCGGTACCGCGCTCACGGGCGCGCAGGGCCCAGCGCAGGCGTTCGTAGCGGACCGCCGGAAGCATCCCGGCGGCCTCCTGCTCGGTGGCGAAGCGCCAGGCCCGCAGCTCCGGTCCCGGCAGCAGCACCCGGGCCGCCTCACCGGAGTCCAGACGGCCGCCGTCGAACAGCAGCCGGAGTCCGCCGAAGCCGGGCGGCGCGGGCCGTTCCCAGTCCACGACGAGCAGCCGGGGCACCTCCCGCAGCCGTATGCCGGTCTCCTCGGCGACCTCGCGCATCCCCGCGCGGGCCGGTGCCTCACCCCGCTCCACCACTCCCCCGGGGAACTCCCAGCCGGGTTTGTAGGTCGGGTCCACGAGCAGCACCCGGTCCTGCTCGTCGAACAGGAGCACCCCCGCGGCGAGGGTCTCGGCGGTGGGCTCGGGGGTCTGCACGATGTCGCAGGGGGCGACGGCACCGCTGCCGACGGCCTCCGCGATCCGTACGGCGGTCTCGTACGGGGTCAGCGCGCTGGTGTCGACGAGGTGGGCGTCGGCGGTGAGCCAGGAGGCGAGGGCGGCGCGGTAGGGCTCGATGTGGTCGTGCGACCACTGCCGGACCCGCATCTCTCCGTCGGCCAGGTCCGGCGGGACCTCCCGCCCGGCTATCCGTTCGCGCAGGATCGTTTCCGCCGGGGCGAGCAGCAGGTGGCGTACCGTGATCCGGCGGGCGGCGAGGCCGCCGAAGATCTCGTCGCGGTACTCCTCGCGCAGCAGGGTCATCGGCACCACCAGGGTCCCGCCCAGCTCGGCGAGCATCGCGGCCGCCGTGTCGACCACGAGCCGGCGCCAGATCGGCAGGTCCTGGAAGTCGCCGACCTCGGCGAGGCGCTTGGGCGGCAGCAGGTGCGTGAGCGTCCCGCCGACGACCTCGGGGTCGAAGAGCGTGCTGTTCGGGATCAGCTCGATCAGCTCCCGTGCGGTCGTGGTCTTCCCCGCACCGAACGCGCCGTTGATCCAGACGACGGTCACGGACTCCCCCTCTTCTGTTTGGCCCCCTGTGGCTTGCCCGCTCCACCCTGCCACGGAAACCCCGCCCCGGTGAGGGCGCCGCCGCGCGGGTGCCGGGGCCCCAGGGCTGCGGGGCGCCGGCACGCACGCGGCGGAGCGCCGGGCTACCGCTCCCCGAGGTCGCCGTGGTCGGCGGGGGCCAGACTGTCCTGGCCGACGAGGTCGCCGGCCGAGTGGAGGGTGCCGGAGACGTTGAGGTCGTCGAGGGCTCCCTTGTCCGCGGCGTGGGACGGGGTGACGGCGGCCACGACGAATCCGGTGGCGAGCGTGGCCAGGGCGAGGATGCTGCGCTTCTTCATGCCCTGATCAACTGTGGAACCCGCCCGGGGTCACGCGGATACCCGCGAGCGGTCGACATCGGTGCTTGCCGCCCTTCCCCGGGCGTCGATATCCCCTGGCCCCGGTGGTCGCCGGACCGGTAACGTCCGGCATCCCGTCCCGCCCGGTCCGAGGGCGGGCCACGACCGGAAGAGCGGCCGCATGACCAGGACGCGCGCCACCACGACGCTCTGGCGCCCCACCGGTCCCGAGGAGCTGGATCTGGTCCGCGAGCTGGAGTGGCGGGCGTGGCCGCCCGGACTGCCGGAGCAGCCGATCTTCTATCCGGTGCTCGACGAGGACTACGCGATCCGGATCGGGCCCGCGACTGGAACGTCAGGTACGACGGCGCCGGTTTCGTGACGCGCTTCGAGGTGGACACGGAGTTCCTCGGCCGTTGTCCGGTCCGTCGGGCCGGTGGCGAGAGCATCCTCGAACTGTGGGTACCGGCCGATGAGTTGACCGAGTTCAACGCCCATATCGCCGGCCGGATCGAGGTCGTGCACGAGTTCCGGTGAGCCGGTCCGGGCGCTTCGGGGGCAGGGCACCGCGAGTGGCAGGAGTTCAGGTGCAGCATCCCTTCGGGTCCGCGACGGCCGGCGCGGGACTCGGTGATCTGATCGAGGACGTCGTCCGGTCGGCGGACCGGCTCGGCGCGGCCGCGGCCGGTCTGTCCGACGCCGGACTGCGGGCGCCGTCGCGGCAGCCGGCGTGGACGCGTGGGCATGTGCTCGCCCACGTCTCCCACAGCGCCGACGCC
>NZ_JBSGDB010000433.1:0-7479 GCF_053602155.1 Streptomyces sp. NPDC004561 | reverse complement strand
CGGCTCGCCCAGCGCGCGCTCGGCGGCGTCCAGCCTGTGCCAGCCCTCCCAGGTGGTGAAGCGGACCTCGCGCTCGGCGAGGAAGGCGTCCACGGCCTCCGGCGCGGGCGAGGCCGGGGTGTGCAGACGGCCGTGGGCGTAGTCGTCCAGCAGGTTGGACACCGTCTCGTTGGCGTCGCCCTTGGTGTGGCCGATGAGACCGACCGGGCCGCGCCGGATCCAGCCGGTGACGTAGGTGGACTGCAGGTGGGAGCCGCCCTCCTCGATCACCCGGCCGCCCTCGTCCGGGACGGTGCCCGAGTCCAGGTCCCAGGGCAGCTTGGGAAGCTTCTCGGAGAGGTAGCCGACCGCGCGGTAGACGGCGGTGACGTCCCAGTCCTTGAACTCGCCGGTGCCCTTGACGTTGCCGGTGCCGTCGAGGGCGGTGCGCTCGGTGCGCAGGCCGACGACTCTGCCGTCCTCGCCGAGGATCTCCGCGGGGGACTCGAAGAAGTGCAGGAACAGCTTGTGCGGACGGTTGCCGACGTCTCGGATCGCCCAGTTCTCCAGGGTCTTGGCGACCATGTCGGCCTGCTTGTTGCCGCGCCGGGTCTCGATCGAGCCCGCGTCGTAGTCGATGTCCTCGGGGTCGACGACGACCTCGATGTTCGGGGAGTGGTCCAGCTCGCGCAGCTCCATGGGGCTGAACTTCGCCTGGGCCGGGCCCCGGCGGCCGAAGACGTGGATCTCCAGGGCCTTGTTCGCCTTCAGACCGTCGTAGACGTTCTGCGGGATCTCGGTCGGCAGCAGCTCGTCGGCCGTCTTCGCGAGGACGCGGGCCACGTCGAGGGCCACGTTGCCGACGCCGAGCACCGCGACCTTCTCGGCCTCCAGGGGCCAGGTGCGGGGCACGTCCGGGTGGCCGTCGTACCAGGAGACGAAGTCGGCGGCGCCGTAGGAACCGGCCAGGTCGATGCCGGGTATGGAAAGCTCGCGGTCGGCCATCGCGCCGGTGGAGAAGATCACCGCGTCGTAGAAGGCGCGCAGGTCGTCGAGGCTGATGTCCGTCGGGTAGTCGACGTTGCCGAAGAGGCGGATCTGCGGCTTGTCGAGCACCTGGTGCAGGGCGTTGACGATGCCCTTGATGCGCGGGTGGTCGGGGGCGACTCCGTACCGGATCAGGCCGAACGGGGCGGGCATCCGCTCGAAGAGGTCGATGGAGACGCCGGGCTCGGCGGCCACCTCGGACTTGAGCAGCGCGTCGGCTGCGTAGATCCCGGCGGGGCCGGCTCCGACTATGGCTACCCGCAGGGCGCGCGGCATGATCAGGTTCCCTTCGAGTGTGAATGGGCTACTCGATCACGAAGCCTAAGCTAAGGCAGACCTAAGTTGGTACGCGGGTCCGGTCTATGACCTCATAAGGGGACCTTATGACTTCCCCAGAGGTCGCTTATGGCCCGGGGTGTTCCCTCGGGGCGCACCCGTGCCCGACCCTGTCCTCGTGTCCGAGGGGCCGGAAGGCGGGGGAGGGACGGCGTGAGCGCACAGGCGGGGACGACCGTAGCGGTGACGGGCGGCGGCGGCTTCGTCGCCAGCCATCTGGTCCGGCGGCTCCTGGGGCGGGGCTACCGGGTGCACGCCACCGTGCGGAACAGGGCCGACGCGGCGAAGATCCGGCCGCTGTGGGAGATGCAGGAGGCGTTCCCCCGCCAACTGGAGCTGTTCGAGGCCGACTTGCTGAAGGAGGCCGGCTTCGGCGCCGCCTTCCGCGGCTGCTCGGCCGTCTTCCACGTGGCCTCGCCGTTCCTGATGCCGGAACGGATCAAGGACGGCCGCCGGGACGTCGTGGACCCGGCGCTGCTCGGCACCCGCAACGTGCTCGCGGCCCTGGGACGTACCCCCGAGGTCCGGACCCTGGTGTTCACCTCCACCGTGGGCGCGATCTTCGGCGACTACGCCGACGTCCTCAGGATGGACGGATGTGTGCTCTCGGAGCGGTACGTCAACACCACCAGCACGGTGGAGAACAACCCCTACCACTACGCCAAGGCCCTCGCGGAGCGGACCGCCTGGGAGGCCGAGGCGGCACAGGACCGCTGGCGCATGGTGTCCGTCAACCCCGGCCTGATCCTCGGGCCCTCCTTCACCCCCGCCTCGGAGTCCGGCAGCCTCTTCCTCCTCGACGAGCTGTTCCAGGGCTACTTCTGCTACGGCGCCCCCGACTTCAGCTTCACCACGGCGGACGTGCGGGACGTGGCCGACGCGCACATAGCGGCCGCCGAGAATCCCGAGGCCCACGGACGGTACATCGTCGCCGCCGAGACCATGACCTCGTTCCACGAGATGTCCCGCATCATCCGCACCCGCCATCCCCGAGACCTCCGGCTGCCGCGCACCAGGCTCCCGCACTGGCCGGTACGCGTCCTGGGCCCCGCGTTCGGACTCACCCAGGACTACATCCGCAAGCACCTCGGCATCCGCTTCCGCGTCGACAACAGCCGCGGCGTCCGCGAACTGGGCCTGACCTACCGCCCCGTGGAGGAGACCCTGCTCGACCACTACGAGAGCAGACGTACCGGGCGCCGGGGCCGCTGAGCCCGTACGCCCGAGGGGTCAGGCGGGCCTGATGATCCGGTGGATCGCCGCCTCCCCGGCGCCGTAGATCGACTCCTCGCGGATGGTCGACCCCGGGCCGGGGGCGTGGATCATCAGGCCGCCACCGACGTGGAGGCCGACATGCCGGTCGTCGTCGAAGAACAGGACGAGATCACCGGGCTCGATCCCGGCCGGCATGACCGGTGCGCCGGCCAGCGCCTGCTGGTGCGCGGCCCGCGGCAGCGTGACCCCGGCGGCCTTCCACGCGGCCTGCGTGAGACTCGAGCAGTCGTACGAGTCCGGCCCCGTCGCACCCCACACACAGGGCTTCCCGACCTGCGCCCGAGCGAACGCGATGGCCTTGGCGGCCCGCACCGCACGGGGGGACTCGGGGGCGGGGCCGCTCTCGGCGAGCGGGGCGGGGGCGGACGGGTATGGGAAGGAGCCGGTGTCGGCGACCGGAGGGGCGGACGCCGGGTAGGTGGGCGTGGCGGCTGGGTCGGGCGCCGGGTACGTGAAGGAGCCGGTGTCCGTGAGCGGTGCGGCGGGGGCCGGGTAGGTGAGGGGGCCGGTGTCCGTGGTCGGTGTGGCAGGCGCCGGGTAGGTGAAAGAGCCCGTGTCGGTTGTCCACTGAGGCTGCTGCCACTGCCCTGACGGGGTCATGTCCTGTTGCGCGGGGAGCGGTTGGCCCGGGATTCCGGCGCTCAGTTGGGCCATGCGGCCCGCACCGAGCAGGGGAGCCCGCGTCGCCGCGCCGCTCCGGGCCGGCATCGCGGGTGCGGACTGCGCGGTCGTGACAGCGGTGGGGAACTGGGCGGTGCGCCAGGTGAGCAGGTCACGGGCGGTGCCGAGCTTGCGGCGGATGTCCGCCTTGGCGGCACCGGGGGAGGGGCGGCCCGGCGCGGCGGTGGGCAGGAGCCGCGGCTCCTGGACCGAGTCGCCGAGCCCGGAGGGAGCCGCGGCGACCGGGAGGACGGCCGTCTCGACGGGACCGAGGCCGACGGGTGCGGCGAGGCCGAGGCCAGGGGGCACCGGGCCCACGAGGCCGAGCGGTTCCGCCGTACCGAGGCCGGGTGTCGCCGTACCGGCAGCGCTGACCTGTTCCACCGCACCGAGACCGAATGCCCCTGGAGCCGAGAGCCCGGCCGGTTCCGCTCCTCCGAATCCGGGCATCGCCGGACCCACAGGGCTGAGCTGTTCCGGCACACCGAGTCCGAGTGCCTCCGCGCCGCCGAGTCCGCGCGCTTCCACTCCGCCTGCGCCGGGTGCTGTTGCCCAGCCGAGTCCGGTCGCTTCGGCCGTACGTCGGCCAGGCTCGGTTGCCCAGGCGAATCCGTCTGCGCCGGGTGTCGGTTCCCAGCCGAGTCCGGCCGGTTCCACCCCACCCGTGCTGGGTACCGCCGACCATCCAAGCCCGGCCGATGAATCCTGCGTACCGCTGCCGGACTGGGCCGGTTCCGGTTCCGGTGCCGTGCGGCCGGTCAGGGACCGGTTGTCCTGTGCACCGGGCAAAGCCGGGGACCCGCCGGGGAGTTCGGGGCGACGGGGTCCGGGGAGGGCGGGGCGTGCGCCGTCCGGGGCCGGCAGGGCGAGGCCAGCAGCGGTCGACGACTGGCCGGGCGGCAGCTCGGCGACCGCGCGGCCGGTTGACCGTTCGAGGGCCGGCAGGCCGAGGGCCGCGGGGTCCCACTCGCGCTCGGGCAGGCCGCCACCCGACCGCCCCCGGGAACGCGCGGAGCCCGCCGAGGGGTTGGGCTGCCGGTCGGCCGGCAGGACCGCGGGGACCAACGGGCCCATCTTGGCGCGTGCCGCCTCGAACCACTGCTGGGTCATCGCGTCGAGAGCGGGATCCGGGCGCCGGCCCGACCGCTTGGCCAGCGGGACTCCACGCGAACGCTTCTGGGCCGCCATGGCCCGTGTCGCGTTGAAGTTCCCTGTCGCGTTCTCGGCCTGGTCGTACAGGGAGTTGATCCGCTGCTGAACCTCGTCGCGGTTCTCCGGCGCCATGGAAGACGTGCTCCTTCCTTGCCCCGCGGGGCAGTTGGGCCGTTCGGTCCGGACTCCGCCGAGTGCGCGGAGCCGGGATACGGCGGCTCGCCGGGGGTCAGCCGACCGCCGAGCGTCAACCTAGCCAACGTGTGTACCTCGTGTGAAGGTTGAGGTCTTAAATGTCCGATACGTATTTGTGATGTTCGTGGTGACGTTCGAAAGGGAAGTGCCGGGGCCCGCGTGTTCCTGTGAGGTCCCCATGAATTCCCGATTCGGTTGAACACAATGGCCCCGCCCTCCGTATGGGGCGGGGGAACTCCATGCCCGACCGTTGAACACACACAGGGGACGACCTTGGTACGCAACAGGCGCAGACGCCACACCGGCGCACGACGCGCGACCTTCGCAGCAGTGGCCCTGATGCTGGGCGGCGGCGGACTCGTCGCGGCGAACGTCTACGCCTCCGCCAGCGAGGGCTGGGGCGGCGGGACCACCGCCGACGCCGGGGGACACGTCCTGTCCGCGGGCATGGCCACGATCTACTGCCCCGACGTCGGCACCCGCCTGACCGCCGTCCCGGAGGCCGCCCGTCAGGACGTGGACCGCGAACTCGCCCGGCTCGACCAGCAGACCGCGGCGGCGTACCGGCAGTTGCAGCAGGCGGGACAGGCCACCGGCTCCGCCGACAGCACGATCATGGAGCCCCTGAAGGAGAAGCGGACGGCGGCCCTCGGGCGGATCGCCGACGCCATCGACCGGGCCGGAGACCGTCCGCAGGGCCTGGACTCGCTCGCCGCGTGCACCCTGCACACCGCGGGTGACGGCACGGGCGGCGGCGGTCAGGCCTCCGTCCCGCCGAGCGAGGGAGCCCAGCAGAGCGGCGGCGGCACGGGTCAGAACGGCGGTACGGGTCAGAACGGTGCGGGCCAGGGCGGCAACGGGCCCGTCGTCTCCGACTACGCGGACATCACCTCCGTACAGCCCGACGTGCCGAACCCGCCCCAGCAGGACGGCGCCTCGCGCGGCAGCTTCACCTCCGACTGCGGGGTCAACGCCAACGGCCTGTTCAACTCGGACAACGTCATCGTGGCTCCCGGAGTCACCAACGGCGCCCACCACTTCCACGACTACGTGGGAAACCAGGGCAACAACGCCTTCGCCAGCGACCAGGCCCTGGCCGACGCCGGCACGAGCTGCGTGGACAAGGGCGACAAGTCCTCGTACTACTGGCCGGTGCTGCGTCTGCAGAACGGCACCCAGGAGCGGGACGCCGGGTCCCCGGGAGGCGGCACGGAGGGCAACGCCGGCCAGATCGTCACGCCCAAGCAGGTGACGCTGACCTTCCTGGGCAACCCGCGGGGTCAGGTGACCGCCATGCCACGCCTGCTGCGCATCATCACCGGCGACGCCAAGGCCTTCGTCAACGGCCCCGCCAACGCCAACGCGTCCTGGAGCTGCACCGGTTACGAGAACCGGCAGCTGAAGGACAAGTACCCGCTGTGCCCGCCGGGCAGCGACGTGGTGCGCTCCTTCCGGTTCCAGAGCTGCTGGGACGGCCGCAACATCGACAGCGCCAACCACCGCACCCATGTGGCCTTCGCCGCCGAGGACGGCTCGTGCCAGGCGGGTTTCGTCGCCATCCCGCAGCTCGTGGAGCGCATCGTCTACGACGTCCCCGCGCCGAGCCTCCAGGACGGCGGCCGTACGGTCCCGCTGTTCGCGGTGGACTCCTTCCCCGAGCAGCTGCACAAGCCCGTCACCGACCACGGTGACTTCATCAACGTCTTCGACGAGAACCTGATGCGGACGGTGGTCGACTGCATCAACTCCGGCCGCACCTGCGGCCCGACGGGCGGCGACTCCGGTACGACGGCGGCGCCGACGGCGAGTTCCGGCACCGGTTCGGCACCGGGCTCGGGCGACACCGCGACGGCGGCGCCCGGCGCGAGCGCGACGGCCGCGCCGACGGTGACCGCCGCGCCGACGGCGACCGCTGCCGGACCCGGCGATCTGCCGAGGACCGACGCGACGATCTCCCCGAGTCACACCACCCCGGGTCACACCACCAAGCACAGCGAGCCGGCACCGTCCGCGAAGCCGACCGCGGCCCCGGCGTCCCGCTCGGCCGGGTCGGAGGACGGAAAGACCGGCCGGGCCACGAGCACCGAGCACGCGGAGTCCCCGTCGCCCCGGACCACCTCGACCGGGTCGGGCCAGGCCCAGCCGGCGCCGTCCGTGTCCACCACGCCCCCGGCCTCGGCCGCCGGATACGTCCCGCCCGCGGCGTCAGGGACCGAGCCCCAGGCGGCACGTGGCGGACTGGCGGAGACCGGGGCCCACCTGTGGCCCGCCGCCATCGGCACCCTGCTCGCCCTGTCCGGCGCGTTCATGCTGCTCCGGGCCAGGCGGCTGCGCTACTGACGGCGGCCGTCAGGAGAGCGCCATGCTCCGCTTGGCCAGCTCGTACGCGGGCAGCATCGCGTCGTGCTCCTCGGTGTCCATACCGCCGAGGTGCACGACGACCGGGCCGTGCGGTGTGCTGACGGCGAAGGCGCTCTCCTTCTTCGTCTCGTCAAGGAGCTTGCTCGTGTAGAGGTACTCCACCTCGACGCCGTCGAGGCCGCCGCCGGTCCGGATGGCGCGGTACCTCTCCTTGCTGACGTTGTCCTCCGCGGCGACGAACGCCCGCAGCACACCGCGCGCGTCGGCGCCGCCCGGCGTGCCGGTCCACACCCGCAGGAAACCGATGTCGCCGGCCGGTTTGGCGTCGATCTCGCAGGCGGCCTTGACCGGCCCCTGGCGCAGGAGGGCGTCGGCGAGCGCCCCGGTCAACTCCTCGACGGCCGAGGGGATCTCCACCTTTCCCGCGCGCAGCAGTTCGTACGCGCGCGGGTGCTCCGCCAGCGCCAGCAGGCC
>NZ_JBSGDB010000432.1:0-7480 GCF_053602155.1 Streptomyces sp. NPDC004561 | reverse complement strand
CGGGCGCGCTGCTCACCGGCACGGTCAACGTCGTGGCGGGCGGCGCCCTGGTGCTGGGCCTCTTCCGCCGCGACCTGACCCGCCGCGCCCGCTGGGACCCTCTTGAGCGGAGAGGGACCCCACCCGGCCGAATTCCACGTCCGGACGCTCAGACGGTCTGCCCGTCGTCCCCGTCGCCGGACGAGACCTTGATCCCCTTGAGGATGTCGTCGATCACCGACGTGTTCTGCCCGACGTCGATGCCGAACCGCACCACGACCATCTGCTTGGCGTCGTTCGGCGAGGGGAAGGCGACCGACTCGACCAGGCCGTCGGCGCCCTTGCTGGTGACCGCCTTCCAGCGCACCAGATAGCCCTTCTGCCCGGCCACCGTCACCGCCTGGGAGGCCAGCACCTGGTGCGAGGTGACGCTGCCGTAGGTGTCACCGCCGTACGACTCCTTGGCGTTGGCCGCGATGTCCGCCTCGGCGACCTGCTCCGCGGTGGTGCCGTCGATGTTCAGCGCCTGCGCCGGAGCGGAGTAGGCGCCGCCCGCGGTGCACGTCTGGGAGCTGTTGCCGGGGCACTTGTAGGAGCTGTCGGAGGTCACCTGCGCCCCGACGCTGATCGTCTGCCCGGTCCAGCCCTGGGGCACCGGCAGGCTGATCCCGTTGACCGGGTCGGGCACGGTCCCGCCGCCCTTGACCTTGGGCGCCTCGGACTTCGGCGAGGGCGAGGCGCCCCCCGGGCCGCCAGGCGTCGTTGGGATCGACGTTCGCCGCGGTCTGGCAGGTCGACATCTCGGGGGTGAACATCGCCATGCCGTTGACGTTCGACGCGTGGCCGTCCGCCTCGCCGTTGGTGGTGTACAGCTCCGAGGAGACCTGCGAACGGTAGCCGGGGATCGCCGGGTTGCCGGGGGTGCCGGCGAGCGCCTTGTAGAGCACGTCGTCCGGGGTGGGGGTGGCGACCTGCCAGCCCACGCCGTAGAGGAGGAGTTCGGCGGCGGAGTGGTAGTTGATGCCGTACGTGAACCCGATCCGTTTCTCGAAGTCGTCCAGCGCCCGTGTCTCCGGCTCGGACTCGGGGCTCGCGCCGCGGTAGGTCTCGCTGGTGGGGTCGGGGGACGAACCCTCGTCGTCGTAGCCCCACTTGTAGGCGAAGTTGCGGTTGAGGTCCACACCGTCACCCGTGCTGATGACACCGTCCCCGTTGACGTCCCGCAGGTTCTTGCGCCACAGGCGGGTGGCGGGGCTCTGGAAGGTGTAGTCGTAGCCGTCGGGGTTGGCCGAGAGGACGAACCACAGCTCGGTCGAGTCCACGACCTTCTTGATGCGCCGGTCGGTCTTGTAGTGGTCCAGGTAGTAGTGCATCAGCCGGCGGGTCATCTCCGGTGTGATCCACTCGCGCGCGTGCTGGTTGGACACGTACAGCACCGACGGCTTGGAGCCGTCCCTGGACTTCTTCGCGTTCCCGGTCAGCTTGAGCGCGAGGATGTCCTGACCCCGGACCGTCCTGCCGATGGACTCCACCTTGGTCAGGCCCGGGTTGGCCTGGGCGGTCCGGAGGACCTCCTCCTTCAGGCCGCCGCTTCCGCCGTACGGGCGGAACACACCCTGGGCTGCGCCCCGCACGTGCGCCGCCGCTCTGGCCGAGAGGGTGTGCTCGGTGAGGCCGACGCCCTGCTTCCTGAGGCTCGCGGCCTGCCTGTCGGTGAGGTAGACCTCGACCTCGGACTTCCCGCCCGCCTTGACCTGCTCACCGAGCTCGTCGCCGTCCTGACCGGCCTTGAGGAGCAGGGGTAACTGCTTCTGGGTGACATCGGCACGGAAGACCTTGACCTCGTCCGGGTCGGACTTCGCCGGACTTCCGCTCTGCGCCTGGGCGATGGGTGCGAGGCTCGCTCCGCCGATGAGAAGCGCGCCTACAGCGAGGATCGATCTCGCTCTGTGTCTCATGAACCCCCCTCGCGGTGGTCCGCCACAACGGCGAACAGGTTGCCAGGCTCATGTCAGTCCATGATCGAGTCAAGAGCGACTCATGGCCATGCAAACAGGGTTGTCCCAGCCGGCGACAAGCCGGTGCCGGCGGCCTCAACTGGCCCCCGGCACCGGCGAGTCGACGTCGGCCGGTCAGCCCACGAGGTTGTCCGCCAGCTCCTCCGTCAGGTTGGCCTCCGTGCCCGGGATGCCCAGATCGGCGGCGCGCTTGTCGGCCATGGCCAGCAGGCGGCGGATCCGGCCGGCGACCGCGTCCTTCGTCAGCGGCGGGTCGGCGAGGGCGCCCAGCTCCTCCAGCGAGGCCTGCTTGTGCTCCATGCGCAGCCGCCCGGCGGCGGCGAGGTGCTCGGGGACCTCGTCGGCGAGGATCTCCAGGGCACGCTGCACTCGGGCGCCCGCGGCCACCGCCGCGCGGGCCGAGCGGCGCAGGTTGGCGTCGTCGAAGTTGGCGAGCCGGTTGGCGGTGGCCCGCACCTCGCGCCGCATCCGGCGCTCCTCCCACGCCAGCACCGACTCGTGCGCGCCGAGCCGGGTCAGCAGGGCGCCGATCGCGTCACCGTCCCGGACGACCACCCGGTCCACACCGCGCACCTCACGGGCCTTCGCGGCGATCGACAGCCGGCGGGCGGCGCCGACCAGCGCGAGCGCGGCCTCGGGGCCGGGGCAGGTCACCTCCAGGGAGGAGGAGCGGCCGGGCTCGGTCAGCGAGCCGTGCGCGAGGAACGCCCCGCGCCAGGCCGCCTCGGCGTCGCAGGTCGCACCTGAGACCACCTGCGGGGGCAGCCCGCGGATCGGGCGGCCGCGGCCGTCGACCAGACCCGTCTGGCGGGCGAGCTGGTCACCGCCCGCGACGACCCGCACCACGTAGCGCGAGCCGCGGCGCAGGCCGCCGGGCGCCATCACGATCAGCTCGGAGCTGTGGCCGAAGATCTCCAGGATGTCGCGCTTGAGACGGCGGGCCGCCATCGCGGTGTCCAGCTCCGCCTCGATCACGATGCGCCCACTCACCAGGTGGAGGCCGCCGGCGAACCGGAGGATGGCGGAGACCTCCGCCTTCCTGCAGCAGGTCCGGGTGACGGGGAGCCGGGAGATCTCGTCCTTCACCGCTGCCGTCATCGCCATGGGCCGATCCTTCCATGCATCCGAAAAATACGGTCGTACGCGGCGGCCAACAGCTCCGGGTCGTGCCGGGGCGTTCCGTCGGTCCGGGCCACCGGCGCCAGCTCGACCGCCGCTCCCAGCCGCTTGGCGGCCTCGGTGAGCAAGTCGCGGTCGGGCACGGCGGCCTCGTCGGCCAGCACCACGTCCAGGGCGAGTTTAGGGGCGTGTCGCCCCAAAACCTCCAAATGACGCTGCGGGGAGAAGCCGTCGGTTTCTCCCGGCTGCGGGGCGAGGTTCAGGGACAGGACCTTGCGGGCCTTGGTCTCCGTCAGGGCGTCCAGCAGCTCGGGGACGAGCAGATGCGGGATCACCGAGGAGAACCAGGAGCCGGGGCCGAGCACCACCCAGTCCGCGTCGAGGACCGCGGCCAGCGCCTCCGGGACCGCCGGCGGGTCGTTCGGCACGAGATGCACCGACTGCACCTCACCGGGCGTGAGCGCGACCGTCGCCTGCCCGCGCACGGTGTCCACGTCGTCCGGACGCTCCGGGTCGTGCCCCTTGACCAGGGCCTGAAGCTCCAGCGGTACGGCGGACATGGGCAGCACCCGCCCGTGCGCGCCGAGCAGCTTGCCGACCAGGTCCAGGGCCTGCACGTGGTCGCCGAGCTGCTCCCACAGGGCGACGATCAGCAGATTGCCGACCGCGTGCTCGTGCAGGTCGCCCTGGGACTGGAAGCGGTGCTGGATGACCCGGGCCCAGGTCTGGCCCCAGTCGTCGTCGCCGCACAGCGCGGCCAGCGCCTTGCGCAGGTCGCCGGGCGGCAGCACGCCCAGCTCGTCGCGCAGGCGCCCGCTGGAGCCGCCGTCGTCGGCCACCGTGACGACGGCGGTGAGATCACCGGTGATCCGGCGCAGCGCGGCCAGCGAGGCGGACAGGCCCATGCCGCCGCCGAGCGCGACCACCTTGGGCTGCGCGCCCCGGCGGCGCGGCCGGGCCCCACGGGCCTCTGCCGGGCGCCCGGCGCGGGTCTCGGCCGGGCGGCCGGCTCGCGCGTCCGGCACCATCCGGCGCAGCCGGCCCAGCCGCCGTGTACGTTCCGTCATTCCCGTCCCATGTCCCGGTGTACGACCACCGTCTCCACACCCTCGGCCGCGAGGCGCGCGGCGAGCTTCTCCGACATCGCGACCGAGCGGTGCTTGCCGCCGGTGCAGCCGATGGCGATGGTCACATACCGCTTGCCCTCGCGCCGGTACCCGGCCGCGATCAGCCGCAGCAGCTCCGCGTACCGGTCGAGGAACTCCTTCGCGCCCGGCTGGTTGAAGACGTAGGCCGCGACCTCCTCGTTGAGGCCGGTGAACGGGCGCAGCTCCGGGACCCAGTGCGGGTTGGGCAGGAACCGCATGTCCGCGACCAGGTCGGCGTCGACCGGGAGGCCGTACTTGAAGCCGAAGGACATCACGGTGGCCCGCAGCTCGGGCTCCTCCTCGCCGGCGAACTGGGCGTCCATCTTGGCGCGCAGCTCGTGCACGTTGAGGCTGGAGGTGTCGATCACCAGGTCGGCGTCGCCGCGCAGCTCGCGCAGCAGCTCCCGCTCGGCGGCGATGCCGTCGACGATGCGGCCGTCGCCCTGGAGCGGGTGCGGGCGGCGCACCGACTCGAAGCGGCGCACCAGCGCCTCGTCGGAGGACTCCAGGAAGACGATCCGCCGGGTGACGTGCTTCGCCTCCAGGTCCGCCAGGGACTCGCGCAGGTTGTCGAAGAAGCGCCGGCCGCGGACGTCCACGACGACCGCGATCCGCGCCACGTTGCCCTGGGAGCGGGCGCCCAGCTCCACCATGGTGGGGATCAGGGCGGGCGGCAGGTTGTCGACGACGAACCAGCCGAGGTCCTCCAGACACTTCGCGGCCGTCGAGCGGCCGGCTCCGGACATGCCGGAGATGATCACCAGCTCCGGGATGGCCGCTTCGGGGACACCCGCTGTCTCGCTGCCCGTACTCACCTGTGCTCCGTTGTCCTGGACCGCGTCCTGGCCGGCCTGCTGCCGGACGGCTTCCCCGGCCGGGTCGCCGTGCGCCTGATCGCGGTCCGCTGTCTGCTGTGCGTCGTGCTCGGTCATGTCTCCTGCCCCCGTCGTTCGTCCGGGGGGCCCGCGGTCACGGGCTCCCCCGAGGAGCCCGCCGTCGTCTCGGGCTCCTCGTCCTCCATGATCTCTCCAGTCGCCGTGTTCACGGCGGGTGCGGCCGGAGCCGCCTGGGCGAGGGCCGCGGCGATGGTCTCGGCCGTCTTCCGGCCTATCCCCGGCACCTCCTGGATCTGTTCGATTGTGGCGGACCGCAGCCGCTTCACCGAGCCGAAATGCTTGATGAGCGCCTGTTTGCGGGTGTCGCCGAGGCCGGGCACGTCGTCCAGGGGGCCGGCGCGGAAGCGCTTGGCGCGCTTGGTGCGCTGGTAGGTGATCGCGAACCGGTGGGCCTCGTCCCGGACACGCTGGAGCAGATAGAGGCCCTCGCTGGTGCGGGGCAGCACCACCGGGTCGTCCTCGGCGGGCAGCCAGACCTCCTCCAGCCGCTTGGCGAGGCCGCAGACGGCGATGTCGTCGATGCCCAGCTCGTCCAGGGCCCGCTGAGCCGCCGCGACCTGCGGCTGCCCGCCGTCGACCACGACGAGCTGGGGCGGGTAGGCGAACTTTCTGGGCCGGCCGTCGTCGTCCTTGAGGGAGGTGCCGAGCGGCTCGCCGCCGGGGAGGGCGCTCTCGTTGTCGGGGAGGGCGCTGTCGCCGTTCGAGGAGGTCTCCTCGCCGTCCGCCCACTCCCCCGTCCGCTCCTTCTCGGCGAGGTACCGCCGGAAGCGGCGGGTGATCACCTCGTGCATGGAGCGGACGTCGTCCTGGCCGGCGAAGCCCCTGATCTGGAAGCGGCGGTACTCGCCCTTGCGCTGCAGGCCGTCCTCGAAAACCACCATCGAGGCGACCACGTCGTCTCCCTGGAGGTGCGAGATGTCGTAGCACTCGATCCGCAGCGGGGCGCTGTCCAGGTCGAGGGCCTCGGCGATCTCCTCCAGGGCGCGCGAACGGGTGGTGAGGTCGGAGGCGCGCCTGGTCTTGTGCAGGGCGAGGGCCTGCAGGGCGTTGCGCTGCACGGTCTCCATCAGCGCCTTCTTGTCCCCGCGCTGCGGGATGCGCAGCGACACGCCGGACCCGCGGCGGCCGGTCAGCCACTCCTGGACCGGCTCGACCGGCTCGGGCAGCGCCGGGACCAGGACCTCCTTGGGGACGGCGTCGCCGGTCTCCTCGCCGTACAGCTGTTGCAGGGCGTGCTCGACCAGGGCGCCGGTGGTGACCTCCTCGACCTTGTCGGTCACCCAGCCGCGCTGGCCGCGCACCCGGCCGCCGCGCACGTGGAAGATCTGCACGGCCGCCTCCAGCTCGTCCTCGGCGACGGCGATCAGGTCGGCGTCGGTCGCGTCGGCGAGCACGACCGCGTTCTTCTCCATGGCCTTCTTCAGGGCCCCGATGTCGTCGCGCAGCCGGGCGGCCCGCTCGTACTCCATCTCCTCGGCCGCCTCCGCCATCTGCCTCTCCAGACGGCGGAGGTAGGTGCCGGTGCGGCCGGCCATGAAGTCGCAGAACTCGTCGGCCAGATCCCAGTGGTCCTCGGGGGTGATCCGGCCGACGCAGGGGGCGGAGCACTTGCCGATGTAGCCGAGCAGGCAGGGCCGGCCGGTGCGGGTGGCGTTCTTGAAGACGCCCGCCGAGCAGGTGCGCACCGGGAAGACCCGCAGCATCAGGTCGACGGTGTCCCTGATGGCCCAGGCGTGCCCGTACGGCCCGAAGTACCGGACGCCCTTCTTCTTGTGACCGCGCATCACCTGCACGCGCGGGAACTCCTCGTTCATCGTCACCGCGAGGTACGGGTAGCTCTTGTCGTCGCGGTACTTGACGTTGAACCGGGGGTCGAACTCCTTGATCCAGGAGTACTCCAGCTGCAGCGCCTCGACCTCGGTGGACACCACGGTCCACTCCACGGACGCGGCGGTGGTCACCATCGTCCGGGTGCGCGGGTGCAGGTTCGCCAGGTCCTGGAAGTAGTTCGCCAGGCGCTGGCGCAGGCTCTTCGCCTTTCCGACGTAGATCACCCGGCGGTGCTCGTCACGGAACCTGTACACCCCGGGAGAGTCCGGGATGTCTCCCGGCCTGGGGCGGTAGCTGGAGGGGTCGGCCATGTCTCACACCCTACTGGCGCGCACCGACACCGCGGCGGGCCTGTGGACAACGCCCGCACCCGTACTGCGCTCGGCTCGTCCCGGGCCGGCCGCCCGCGGCGGCCCGGCCCCTCCGACGGGCGTGATCCGGTCATGCCCGGCCCCCGCCCGCCGCTCCCGCGACCCGGGCGGGCCCCTCG
>NZ_JBSGDB010000431.1:0-7510 GCF_053602155.1 Streptomyces sp. NPDC004561 | reverse complement strand
CTTGTGCGGTCGGCGCAGTAGCAGACGTCCAGGCCCAGCTTCTCGGACTCGACGACGAAGTCCGCCTGCCGGGACCAGTATTCGCCGCCGCTGCCCGCGGGCCGGACGAGGAAGCCCAGCAGCCATACGACGAGCACGATCACCGCGATCCACCACAGGGCCTTCAGCGCGAAGCCCGCGCCGAAGAGGATCAGAGCCAGAAGCAGAACCAGAAGCAGGGGAACCATTGTTATCGACCTCCTGGCCACCGAATGCCCTTGCCGCATCCCCGCACGCACACAAAATGCTGGTTATTTCCACGCGTTGAAGGGAATCCGCGTGCACCGCGCCATTCCCCCACTTCCGCATCCCACGCACCTCGGCCCGGCAATACGGCACACGCGAAAAGCCGTGTTGCCCGTACGTTTAGCGGCCGCGTGACGGGTCATGCGCACTGCCGGCACCGGACACCGGCAACCGAGGAAGGTGAGCAGCATGGCCGCCAGCGAGAAGGCCCGAGCCAAGGTCGAACAGGCAGTGGGGAAGGCCGCACAGGCAGCCGGACACGCCGTGGGCAACGACAAGCTCATCGCCAAGGGGCACGCCGCACAGGCCGCGGGCGAGGCCCGGGAGCGCAAGGAATCCCTCAAGGACACCGGCCACCACTGACCGGCGAGCGGCACCGACGCCGGGGGCGGTCCCGTCACCGGGGCCGCCCCCACCCCTTCCCAATAGCCGACGCGGTAAGGCCGGATCCGACCACGTCCACCGGCAGGGTGGTGAAGGCCTGCTGGATGATCACATCCTGGGCGACGTACTCGGGGCCGTCTCAGCCGTCGACTTCGAACTCCCAGCGTTCGGAGATTCCGATGTCCCGCAGGAGCTTTGCTCCATGGGCGGTCCTGGTGTCCGTGTCCGGATCTGCGGGGTCGAAGATCAGACCGGCGATGTCGCCGCTGTGGGCGGTCTGCACACCCGTCGCCCCCACTTCCGCGGCGACGGCCAGAATCCGCTCGAACCGGGGGATCGGAAGGTGTTCCTGATTGATGCGCGTGCTGGCGGTCGCGACTTCGCCGAGCAGTACGACGTCCTTGTCACGGACCGCCTGCCGGAGGGCGCCCCGGAGTTCGGCGAAGCGGCCGATCTCCCGTGGGCGGTAACGGGCGGGCGGCAGGGCGAGGGTGTCCACACCGGCGCCTGTTCCCGCGCCCACGCCGGACCCGAATCCCAGGATGCGCAGGGGTGGCAGCGGCGCGCCGAAGTCCTCGATGACCTCGCCCTCGCGGTGGGCGAAGAGCACGGTCGCGCCCGTGAACATCACGGCGTCCGAGGCCTGTTCGGCCCGTACGGCCAGGCGGGCGACCTCCTCCCGCGGCAACGGGCGGGTGAAGGCGTCCCGCACCGCGCCGATGGCCGCGACGACGTCGGCCGTCGACGAGCCGAATCCGCGGCCCACGGGGACGTCGTCGGAAAGCACCAGGTGCCCGCCGGCGGGAATTCCCAGCGCGGTGAGCGCCAGTTCCGCGGCGCGCCGGGCCTTCTTCTTCCAGGGCGGTGACACGGTGACCGCTCCCCCGCCGTCCGGTGTGAACTCCGCGCGGACGGCGTGCATGCGGCACGGCAGAGTGACGAGTCCACGCCGCAGGCCGCCTCGGTGCCGGAAGACGCCCTGGAGGATCTCACCGTGATGAGTGGGCGCCGAGGCCCGTCCGGCCCTGCCGGTGAACCGGTTCAAGCCGTCACCTCTTCCCTCGGGGCCAGGAGGGAGTGTCCGCCCAGTTTGTGCAGCGGGTCTACTACGGTAGGCACGCCGCGCGCAACGAGCCCAAGGCCGAGCTGATGCGCGGCAAGCCGTCGAAGACCGCGCGGGCCGACGGCGGCGTGTGGCGTCTGCCCGCCGCAGCCGAGCCTGGCCGGCCGACCGGCCGGCCGAGTCGCCCACCCGTCACACGACGACCGGGGACATGTGTCCTACCGTGTCGACGAACGGCCGCCCGGCAGGTGCGCGCGGCGGCCCTCCTCCGACCCGTCCCCGCCGCCGGAAGGAACGCCGTGCCGTACACCACGACCTCGCGAGGGGTCCGCATCGCCTACCAGACCCGTGGCGACGGCCCGGCGCTCGTCCTGCTCGCGGGTCAGGCGAACGACCACCACTGGTGGGACGGCGTGCGCGACGACTTCGCCGGTTCCCGGAGCACCGTCACGCTCGACTACCGCGGCACCGGCGACAGCGACAAGCCCCGAACGCCGTACAGCACCGGCGAGTTCGCCGACGACGTCGTGGCGGTGCTCGACGCACTGGGCGTGGGCCGGGCGGACGTGTACGGCACGTCGATGGGCGGGCGCGTGGCCCAGTGCCTGGCCGTGCACCACCCGGAGCGGGTGCGCGCCCTGGTGCTCGGCTGCACCTCGGCCGGCGGCCGCCACGGCATCGAGCGGAGCGACGAGGTCCGCAGGTCCCTGGTGCGGTCCGACCCCGCCGAGGCGCGGCGGGCGCTGCTGGAGCTGATGTACACGCCGGCCTGGCTCGCCACTCATCCGGGTCCCCACCACACGCTCGGCGACCCGGACATGCCGCCGCACGCCCGGCGCGGACACCTGATCGCGAGCGACGGCCACGACGTCTGGGACGCGCTGCCGGGCATCACGGCGCCCACCCTGGTGCTGCACGGCACCGACGACCTGCTCAACCCCACCGCCAACGCGCCGTTGCTGGCCGCGCGGATCCCCGGCGCCCGGCTGGAGCTGATCCCGGGCGCCCGGCACGCCTACTTCGAGGAGTGCCGCGACATCGCCGGCCCGCTCGTCCTGGAGTTCCTCGACCAGAAGGTGTCACACCCCTGACCCGCGTCGACGATCCGGCGGCCTCGGCGACACACACCGCGTCCGGCATGCCGTCCTCGACCACCAGCGCGGTCCCTTGGCTGGCGTGAATTCGACCCTCGGCGGGGTGGAGGGATGGCAGAAAACCCCTTGCTCATGGGGAAGATGAGACCCTGAGTGTTCCGTACGCCGCACCGGGCGTGCGCGCACGGCACGGGGGAAAAGTGCATGGGCGAGGTGCAGATCAGCTTGCGGAGCGCCGCGAGCGCCGGTTCACTGGCCGGATGGCTCCGGCGCGACCCCGCGGTGGCCCGGTCCGGCGCCGAGATCGCCCCGGCCGGTGCGTCCCGGCCTGAGCCGCCCTCGGGCGCCATGGGCACCGTCGACACGGTCACGGCACTGGTCGACAGTGGCGTCGGCCTGCTCGGCCTGCTGGTCTCCGTCGCTGCCTGGCGGCGGCCGCACGGTACACAACCCCCCGTCGTACGGGTCACGGAGAGCGACGGGACCCTGCTGGAGGGCACCGCCGAGGACGTCCTCAGGGTGCTTCGGGCGCGCCGGGAGCAGGTCCGGACGCTGGACGAGGACGCGGACCGGGACTCGGACCAGGACGCGGACCGGGGGCCGGCGCCCGAGCACGGTGACGCATGAGCACACGGCTGTCCGATCCGGCGGCCTCCCGGGCGGTCCTGATCGGCGTCCACCGGTATGCCCAGGACTCCGCCCTCGCCCAACTGCCCGCGGTGGAACGGAACGTCGTGGCACTGCGGGACGCGCTGCGTGACACGAAGGTGTGGGGCCTGGCCGAGCCGGACTGCCGGGTGCTCGGCCCGGAAGCCGACGTCGGCACTGTCATGAAGGCCATCGACAGCGCCGTGCACCAGGCCAGGGACACACTGCTGGTCTACTTCGCGGGACACGGGCTGCTGCATCCCGACCGGCCGACCGAGCTGCACCTCGCCCTGCACGACTCCAACGACCACCAGATGTGGCGCTCACTGCCGTACGCCCACATCCGCGACGAGGTGCGGGCCGCCCACCGACGACGCGGGCTGAAGTGCGCGGTGGTCCTGGACTCTGCTTCAGCGGCGCCGCCCTGGAGGGCGCCATGGGCCGGCACGAGGCGGTGCTCCAGCAGGTCTCCGACATCGACGGCGTCTGCGTGCTCACCTCCAGCGCGGCCACCGAACTCGCCTTCTCGCTGCCCGGCGAGGAGCTGTCCGCGTTCACCGGCGCGCTTTTCGGCCTATTGCGCGCGGGCCTGCCCGAGGCCGGTCCCGTGCTCGACTTCGGCACCCTGCACGGCCGTCTGCGGGGGGAACTGGCCTCGCGCGAGCAGCCCCAGCACCCGCAGCTCGGTGCGCACAACTCGGGTGAGCGCATCGCCATCTTCCGTAATCCCGCGTACATACCCCACACGTCACCCGCCAAGAGGCACGGCCCGGCCGTCCCGTCGCCGCCCGAGCGGCTGTTCGGCCGTGACCGCGAACTGCGGGAACTGGCCACCGAAGCGGCTCGTGGTCCCGGCGCGCTGATCCTCCACGGGCCGCCGGGCGTGGGCAAGTCGGCGCTCGCGGCCGAGCTGTACCGGCGGCTCACCGCCGACCCGGCCCTCGGCACGTCCGACGGCGCCGATCGCCGCCCTCCCCCCGGCATGCCGGTCGTGCTGCTCGACGACATCACGGACGCCTGGGACGTCGCCCGGGCGGTCGCGGCCGCGCCGCACGCGCTGGTCATGGTCACCAGCCGCACCTCCCTCACCGACGCGGTCGGCCGCCGGCACGCGCTGGCTCCACTGGATCTCGGTCACGCGGTGGCGATGCTGCAGGACCTCAGCGGGCTCACCGGGCACGACGCGGAACTCACCGAGATCGCCCGGCTGCTCAGCTGCTTCCCGCTCGCCCTGCGCCCCATCGCCGCCCGGCTCCGCCGTACCCCGCCCGACCTGCTGCTGGAGGCGATGCGCGAGTCGGAACGGCCGTTGCAGCACCTGCACTCCGACGACGACCGGGTGCGTACGGCGTTCACCGTGTCGTACGACGCGCTCACCGAGGACCAGAAACAGGTGCTCGACGACTGCGCCAGCCACCCCGGTCCCGACTTCGACCGCCACTCCGCCGCCGCGATCAGCCAGCGGCTGCCGGGCATCTGCGGGTTGATGCTGGAGGAACTGGTGGACGCGGGCCTGCTCCAGCGCGCCGACGGCCGCTACGCCTTCCACGACCTCTACCGCAGCTATTCGCACACGAGGGCGGGCACGAAGGCCGCGCGACGCACCTTGCTCTACCGGCATCTTCGCCAGGCCCTGAAGGACGCCCGCGGCGGCGGCACCCGCAAGTCCTGGCGGGGCGCCGCGCTGGCCGAGCTGCGCGCGGCGGCCCGTGCCTCGCGCGAGGACGGCTGGCAGCTGGCGACCGATCTCAGCTGCGAGGTGGCCGACGCCCTGCGCGAGGAGCAGCAGCCCGTCGAGGCGAAGGAGGAAGCGGACGCCGCCTACCGGTATGCGACGGCCCTGCGGGACGGCCGCGCGATAGCACGGGCCCGGGGCTGCCTGGCCCTGCTGGGCGAGGCGGCCGGCCCTGGGCGACGGCCGCCGGACCTCGACGTCCCGGCCGCGCGCAAGGAACTGGCCGAGAACCTGAAGCACACCGCCGAGACGGCCCGCACCTCGTCCGAGCACACCGCCGACCGCGGGCGCCGGCTGACGTCCCTCGCCGAGCGCGCCCTGGCCGCCGGTCTCGTCGAGGAAGCCATGCAGTTCCAGGCCGACGCCCACGCCTGCCTGGAGGAGGCGGGCGACGCGGGGCTGCTGGCGGAGTGCCTGGTCGGACAGGCCGCGCTGCACATGTACGTCGCCCAGTACCCGGAGGCGTCGGAGCTCGCCCGGAAAGCGGCCGCGCTCCTCGACGAGCAGGGAGACCAGCAAGGGGCCGCGCATGCGTACGCGGCTGCCGCCGAGGCGCTGCGCAAGTCCGACGAGCTGGATCTGGCCGCCCGCCACGCCTGGCTGGCACTCGCGCGCTTCCGCACCCTGGACGATCCCGCCGCCCTCGGCTACGCCTACCGGCTGGCGGCGAAGATCGCATGGGCGCAGGGCAACGACACCCAGGCGCATCGCTTGATGAGGCAGGCCCAGGAACTGCACCGCATCTCACGCGCCGAGGAAGGCCCCTCCACCCGGGCCATCGCCCACCCGTCGCGCTCCCGGGACACCGATCGGCCCACGCCGGAACAGCCGGGGTCGCCGGAACAGCCGCCGGAGTCGCCGGAGTCGCCGGAGTCGCCGGAGTCGCCGGAGTCGCCGGAAGAACACGAACCCGAGGTGGACGAAAGCGCCTGACGGCCATCGACCGTCCGGTGACGGCCGGTTCACCTGCGAACCGTGACCGCCGGGCCCCGCACATACAGGCAGACCCGCGCGTGGCACCCCGGCCGCGCCGCACGCTCCCCTGAAGCGGCCGGGGCTTCGCGACGGGTCCACCCCGGCCGACGGGATCTCACCTGCTGTAGTTCTTGCCCGGGGGCCTGCCGGGGATCGGCTTGCCGACGAGCGCGACCGGGATGAACAGACCCAGGTGGCCCAGCGCCACGGTGAGGTGCCAGATCTCCGCGTCGGCGTAGTGGCGGGACGCCCTGGCGAACAGCTCGTCCGAGACACGCTCCCCGAACGGGTTCGGGGTGAGGACGGCCTCCGCGAGTTCCAGCGCGACGCGTTCGGCGTCGGTGAAGCAGGGGGCGCCCTGCCATGTCGCCACGGCCGTGATGCGCCTCTCCTCCTCCCCGGCCTTGCGGAGGCCGTCGGTCATCGCGACGCAGTGGTAGGTGCTGCCGACGATCTGCGCGGCGCGCAGCAGCATCAGGGTGATGGTGGTCTGCGGGACCGGACCGTTGCGGACGGCCTTGTGCACGGCACCGGAGAGGGCCGCCAGGTCGGGGTAGAGCCGGGTGAGGTCGGGCAGGCGCGACCGGATCCCGTCCTGCGTCCCGTCCTGCTGGGCGGCGGTGCCGCTGGTGGAAGTGGTCATGGTGGAGTCGCTCCTTCGAGCCGTCGGCGGTGCCCGGTGGGCGGGGTGATCCGCGCTCCGGGCGTGCTTCCACCGGTCCGACAGCGCAGCGCCCCGGATTGTGAGGCGGGGCGTCGCCGTCGTATGTCACAAACGGCCGCGCTGTCCGGTCGGACTGGTGAGAACGGACGCTACGGAGGGAGTCCGCGCCATCATGTCCACCCGATCCGCGCCGGAGCCCGCCCCGGTCACCGGTGAGCGGCGCCAACTGATCGACATCGCCTACCGGATGCTCGGCTCGCTGGCCGACGCCGAGGACGCCGTCCAGGAGGCCTACGCCCGCTGGTACGCCATGTCCCGCCGGGAGCAGGAGGCCGTCAGGTCCCCCGGCGCCTGGCTGACGACGGTGGCCAGCCGCGTCTGCCTCAACCAGCTCGGCTCGGCACGGGCGCGGCGGGAGCACTATGTGGGCGAGTGGCTCCCCGAGCCGCTGCCCGACCCGGCCGAGTGGAACGGCGGCCGGCCGCACGGCATCGCCTCCGACCCGGCCGACCGGGTGACCCTCGACGAGTCGGTCGGCATGGCCTTCCTGGTCGTCCTGGACTCGATGTCCCCGGCCCAGCGCGTCGCCTTCGTCCTCCACGACGTCTTCCGGTACCCCTTCGCCGAGGTGGCCGCGATCGTCGGCCGTACACCGGCCGCGT